>JAUXOH010000007.1 GCA_030682505.1 Candidatus Didemnitutus sp.
AGGATTCAAATCTTGCACCTCGCCAATGAGCCGTTGACCCACGCGTTGCCGTCATGCAGAAAATTGCGCCGCGGGCCACGCGCACAGCATCCGATTCCGCGCAGCGAACCGGAGCCTCGTCTTGTCAACACAGCCAACCGATCCGCCATGAACCGCATCTACCAAGGCCGCGTCTCGTCCGTCCAAATCCCCAAGCCCGGCGTGAAGAACGAATGGGATCCGCTCCCCAACTGGCAGGACGCCCTCTGGCAGCACCACGAGCTGTTTCAGGACGCGGTGAATTACTACACCCTCGCGCTCGCGGCGCTCGCCGAAGGACTCACTTCCGAGACCGCCCAAGGAACCGCCGCCTTGGCATGGCGCACGCAAGTGCGCGAAAACTGGCTCGATGGCCGGCGCAGGGCGTTGCGCTACGATGGTCCGCATAAGCGCCTCGCGCCTTGGCTTGGCGTCGATGCCAACATGACAAATGAGCACGCGGCGTTCGATGCCTCTGCGCAAGCCATCCTTCGTGTCAACGGCTCGACGACTACACAAAGGGCTGCTGCGTTACTGCAGTTGCTGGAGGAAGCCGACGCCAGCTCCGATCTCAACCAAGTTTGTGTCAACCGGCTGCGTTGGTTTTGCACAAGGAAAGGCGCATCGTCAGCTACCCCCAGCAACGTCGTTGCCCAGCAGGAAATCGAGCGCATCCGCCAAGCGCAGGCCATCCATGCGGCCACAATCGAAACCCTTGCCGCCGTCGCCCGATCGCTTGAGCCCGGTCGTTTCGTCACGCAGATGCCCGCCGAATACACCACTGGCGAAGAAGCTCGCAAGGAAGCGTTGAAGCAATTCAAGGCCGCGGCCAATAAGGCTTCCGGCCTCGACACGCACGAGGCCGTCTTCAAGGCGCACATCATACAGCTTGGCGATGCACTGCGGGTGCCGCAATTGGGGCGAAAACCCTCCGGACTCTATCCGCTCGCGCTGGTGCTGCATCTCTGGCCCGAGAGGGCCGCATGGGAGGCGTTCAAGCAGGTCACTAAAAACCTTGTGGGCAAAGACGCCCCGACCGTAACCGCTGATGCCATCGCCGATGCCCGCACCGGCGATGAGCCCCTTTTCGACTACTACACAAATCGCGCCCTGATCCGTGAACCGGCCAACACGACTCACGCCGTCTGGTTCGAGTTCGATCTCGCCGCTTTCCTCGAAGCTATCAAGGCCCCGCACCGCTTCTATCAGGACAAACAGACACGCGATATTGACGCACGCAAACGGCGCGAACAACTCCATGCCATTGAACCCGACGCTGGCTGGCTCAAAGACGTGCCATTGTCGGCGGCGAAGAAAAAGCCGGCAAAGAAGAGCGCCGCTGTTGATGCCGACGACGACACGACGCCAAGCTTCACTTTTGCCGGTGACTACCGAATCGCCATTTTGCGTTCCTTGCTCATCGATGCCGATAAACTCGGCTGCCTTGGGGAGGTGGCCGAGGGCGAGCCGGTCGAATACACTATCCAAGAACGAACGCTGCGCGGCTGGCCAAAGATCCGCGAGGTCTGGCGCAAACGAGCGGCCCGCGGCGCATTCACTCCCGGGGAACTGTGGGCCGACGTCGCTGAGATTCAAGGCAAGCACCACGACGACTTTGGCAGTGCCACTCTCTATGAAGCCCTGACCAAACCGGAGAACCATCCGATCTGGCTGGATGCACCACCGCAGTCAGGCCAGCACGCCGACGATCCGCTCCAGGCTTGGAAGGAATACAAGGAGCTGTGCTTTGAGTTGAAAGATAAGGAGCGAGCGATCCGGTTCACCCCGGCGCACGCGGAAAAATCGCCGCGCTATTTCATCCTGCCCAAGGCCGGACGTTTCGGCACGGAGCATGTGAGAGCGCAACCCACCGAATCCAAACTCCACTTCACCACCGGTATCACCAGTCGCACGGCCAACGGGTTGGAGCCGATAAAGGTGCGCTTCGAGTATTCGGCTCCCCGCCTGCGGCGTGATGAACTCCGGGCACCTGGCGAAGCCGATCTCGCCTCCAGCCGCTGGCTCCAGCCAATGATGCAGGCGCTCGGTATTCCCGAACCGGACGTGCAGGACTTCGCCAATTGCCGCGTCACGTTCCAGCCGAGCAGCCGCGACAACCACCAGCTAACTTTCCCTGTTCCTGTCGAGGTCGCCAAAATTCACGCCAAGCTCGGGCACCATGAGCGATGGGACTATCAAACATCCGGCGCTAAAGGTGAAAAAAACTTTGCCCAATTCAATTACTCCGCCGGTGAGCCCAAAGCAGAAGCAAGTCTGCGTTGGCCGAGTGACTTCGCTTTTGCCAAGGAAGCCGGAGTTCCAAGAAAGCGAGAGCCTCGGCCTTGGCACGAAAAGCTCAATTCCTTCACCACCCTCGCCATCGATCTCGGTCAACGCGACGCCGGCGCTTATGCTCTGCTCGATGTGCGTGCGAACGACGATTTCAACGCCCGGCCCTCACGCCCGATTGGTGAGACAGGCGAAGGTGCTGCCAATAAAAAGTGGCGGGCCGCGCTCGCCGCGAGCGGGCTGCTGCGGCTTTCGGGCGAGGACCGCATCGAATGGCGCAAGGCCTCCAAAGCGGAGCAGGCACGGGGTGAGCAAGACTTCGCGTGGCGGGAAGAGCTTTTCGGCGAACACGGGCGCAACGCCACTGCCGAGGAAACGGACGAGTGCGCCGGGCTGTTGCTCTCACTCGGAGTCAAGGAAGCCGAGTTCATGCCGGCTGGCTGGCGGCAGGCACTGTCTTTCCCTGAGCAAAACACCAAGCTGCTCGTCGCTGCGCGCCGCGCCCAGTCGCGCATGGCCCGGCTGCATCGCTGGGCATGGTTCCTTGCCGATGAAGGTCTCACCGAGCGCATCAAGAACGCCCGGCTCGAAATTGCCGACGTGAGGAAAGATGCGATCGGCCAGCCCGAACCCGCACAAACACGCCTCGCCGCGCTCGCCAGTGGCGAGGTCAGTGCGTTGCGCACCGCCGTGCGTGACGACCTGCTCCAAGCCCAACGCACCCTGCCCGGCCTGCTCGTGCAGATCGCCAACCGCGTGTTGCCATTGCGGGGACGTTCCTGGCGCTGGCAGCCTAATGTTCAGGCTCCGGGTTGTCATTTTCTAGATCAGACTGGCCCGGATCGCGGCGACGTGTGGCTGCGTGGACAGCGCGGCCTGTCACTGGAGCGCATCGAACAAATCGAGGAGCTGCGGAAACGGTTCCTGTCGTTAAACCAAAGCCTGCGCCGGGAAATCGGTGGCCAGGCTCCAACTCGGCGCGACGATGCCGTTCCCGATCCTTGCCCTGATTTGCTGGAGAAACTCGATCGGCTGAAAACCCAGCGAGTGAACCAGACGGCACACCTGATCCTCGCCCAAGCGCTTGGTGTGCGCCTGCGCGCCCCGGGGTCGGACAAAGCGCAATTGCGCGCTGAGCGCGATCAGCACGGCCAGTATGAGAAATTCCGGACACCCGCGGACTTTATCGTGATCGAAGACTTGGCTCGTTACCGCGCCAGCCAAGGCCGCGCTCCGCGGGAAAACTCACGGCTAATGAAGTGGTGCCACCGCGCCATCCGCGCCAAGCTCCGCGAATTGTGTGAGCCATTCGGAATACCGGTGGTCGAGACCGTGGCGGCGTGGTCGTCACGCTTCTGCGCACGTAGCGGCGTGCCCGGCTTCCGCGCGAAGGAAATCACCGCTGGTTTCACTCAACAGGGACAATGGGCGTGGCTCGCGGGGAAGAAGGATCAACACGGCAAACCCACGGAGGAAGCCCTCTACCTGCACGACCTCGATGAGAAGCTGACCAAGGCGCAACAAACACTGGAACACACTTGGGCAGAGAGTAAGCGGCCCGGCCCATATCCCAAGCGCACGCTGCTCGTGCCAGTGGCCGGCGGCCCGGTTTTCATCCCGCTCTGCGATCAGATTCCAGACCCGGATCATCCGAAACTGCAGCCAGCGGTTGTGCAGTCTGACATTAACGCCGCCATCAACCTCGCGCTCCGCGCTGTGGCTGATCCACGCCTGTGGAGTATCCATCCGCGCCTTCGAACGCAACGCGAGGGCAAGGACAGTCTGTTCGCGAAGGAGAAAAGAAAATACGGCGCAAGGAAGGCCCCGGCCATTACTCCCGTCGGCGAGACAAAACTCCCTGAGGACACCGGCCGGGTGCCGAACTTCTTTTTCGACCGCTCGCGACAGATTGGATGGGGTCACGCAGAAGTAAGCGATCCTCTCGGCAGTCAGAGCGTGCGCGTCGTCCTCGGGGTCGCTATGTGGAAGACCGTGCGGGAAGCGCAATGGGAGCGCTGCACTTCAATCAACGCCCGCCGCCTCGCCGACTGGCGGCGCAAGCTCGCACCGGCGGACGACATCCCCATGTAGCCCGCAGACGTTTCCCCATGCCCGCCGCCCCCAACCCGGCCCTCCCACCCATCCACACCGTTCGCGGCGTGAGGGTGATGCTCGACAGCGATCTCGCGCGGCTCTACGGCGTGACCACGGCGGTTTTCAATCAGGCTATTCGGCGAAATCTGAGCCGTTTCCCCTCTGATTTCGTCTTCGAGATCAGCCACGAAGATCACGCCCGTTTGATATCACAAATTGTGATATCAAACGCCGGCACCAAAGGACTAAGATCACAAACCGTGATCTTAAAGGGCCGCGGCGGCCGCCGAAAACCGTCGCTCTGCTTCACCGAGCACGGCGCGATCATGGCCGCCACCATCCTCCGCAGCCCGCGCGCCGTCGCCATGAGCATCTACGTCGTGCGCGCGTTCGTGCAAATGCGCGAGGCTTTGCTCACCAACGCCGTCATCCTCAAGCGTCTGGCCCAGGTCGACCGCAAGCTCCTGGAGCACGACGTCGTGTTGCGCGACGTGGTGGAAAGGCTGGCGCCTCTGCTTTCCCCGCCGGAGAGTCCGCCACCGAAGCGGAAAATCGGCTTCCATCCGGGCAATCGCTGACCGATGTCCGACTCCGGCCTCTCCACTTCAGGGGAACTCGCGGCCCAACCGCCGATGCCGGTGCGCCGGCTGCACAATTACCTCTACTGCCCGCGGCTCTTCTACCTCCAGTGGGTCGAGAACATCTTCGAGGAGAATGCCGACACCGCCGCCGGCTCCGCCGTTCACCGGCAGGCCGACCAGCCTTCGCGGTTTGATGATGCCAAAGCCACCGCCCTGCGCGAGGGCCTGGCCGAAGGCGCCAAGCTCCGCTCGTTGCGGCTGGAAAGCATCGCTCTCGGACTGATCGGCGTGGTGGATATCGTGGAGGGCGGACCGGACGGTGCCTGCGCGGTGGATTACAAGAAGGGCTCCGCCCGCCGACTCGACGACGACACCCGCGCGGCCAAGGAGCCCGACGCCGTGCAGATGGCCGCCTACGCGCTGCTCCTGCGCGAGCACGGCACGCCGGTCGAGTCCGCCGCCATTTACTACGCCGAGGACAAGCGCCGGGTGCCGGTCGCGCTCACGGACGAGCTTTTCGCCAAGACCAGGACCGCGCTCGCCGAGGCCCGCGCCGTGGCCACCGCCGGCAAGATGCCTCCGCCACTGGTGGACGACCAGCGTTGCAACTATTGCTCGGCCTATCCCATCTGCCTGCCGCGCGAATCGCACTGGTGGGCGCAGGCGCGCGAGCGGGCCGTCGCGGAGGATACTCAACTCCGGCTGGGTTTCCCGCCGGGCGATCTGCCGCCGGAGTTCACCGGCGAGCCTCCTTCCGACCACGACCCGCTGCCGCCGCCACGTCCGCCGCGCGATGACGGTGAATTGCTCGTGGTGCAGAAGCCCGGCTCGCAGGTCGGCCAGCGCGGGGGTGAAATTGTCGTCACGGTGCAGCGCGAAGTCGTGCGCAAGCTCCCGCTGCACCAGGTGCGGGCCATCTACCTCTACGGCGCGGTGCAGCTCACGGCACAGGCGGCGGAGTCATGCCTGGAACATGGCATCGACGTGGCGTATTTCGCGGCGTCGGGCCGCTTTCTCGGTTTGCTGCGCGGGCTGCCGGCCAGCGGCGTGGACGCGCGGCTCGGGCAGGCCCGGATGTTCGCCGAGCCTTTCTTCCGGCTCCGGCAGTCCCGCGAATGCATCCGGGCGAAGATCCACAACCAGCGCACGATGCTCATGCGCAACGGCGACGTGCCGGATCGCGTGCTTCGCCTGCTGGCCGACGCGCGCGACGCCACCGAGGACGTGCGGGATCTCGGCGAATTGCTCGGCTGCGAGGGCGCGGCGGCCAGCCTCTACTTCGAGCAGTTCGCTTCGATGCTCAAGGGGGCCGAGTGGCGATTTGATTTCCAAGGCCGCAACCGCCGCCCACCGCGTGATCCGGTGAATGCGATGCTTTCGCTCGGTTACTCGATTTTGGCGAAGGAGCTGGCGGGAGTCTGCCACGCCGTGGGGCTCGATCCATTTCTCGGATTCATGCACCAGCCGCGCTATGGCCGGCCGGCGCTGGCGCTCGATTTGATGGAAGAATTCCGCCCGCTCATCGCCGACTCGGTGGCTATCTCGCTGGCCAATCGCGGCGAGGTCAATCCGGAGGATTTCATCAGCGCCGCCACCGGCACGTTTCTCAACGAACAGGGCCGACGGCGTTTTTGGGAAGCGTGGTTCCGGCGGATGGACACGGAGGTCAGTCATCCGCAGTTCGGCTACAAGATGAGCTACCGGCGCATGCTCGAGGTGCAGGCCCGGCAGCTCTGGCGCGTCGTCCGTGGCGATGCGCCGATCTATCACGGATTCACCACACGCTAGCATGGCCTCGACCCGCCGCCGCTACCTCGTCTCCTACGACATCGCCAACGCGAAACGGCTGCGTCGCGTGGCCAAGACTTTGGAGAGTTACGGCACGCGCCTGCAATATTCCGTGTTCGAGTGTCCGCTGGACGACCTCCGGCTCACCCAAGCCAGGAGCGCGCTCGCGGAAATTATCAACACCGACCACGATCAGGTGCTTTTCGTTTCACTCGGTCCCGAGGCGGCGGACGCCACCCTCATCATTGAGGCGCTGGGGCTACCTTACACGGTGCGATCGAGTGTGACAATCGTATGAAGGGTTGACGGAGGGCGGGGACGCGGCTTGATTTTCGCCTGGCCAAGGCCACCGACCACCTTTCCTCCGCCATTGGAAAGGCACGCTATTTGAAATCGCGAGCACGGGGAGCGTCAGAGTGCTCCATCAGGAGCGCTCGCAAACCTAATTTCATGGGGGAAACGGCTTGTTGGGATATTCCGCATCGGGCGTTGCTGGCACCAAACCCAGCACGCTCGATACTCACAAACGCGCCCGAGGGGAAAATGCCAGTTGTTCACAGGGGCGGTCCCATCCGTCGCGATTTCAGTCTGCGTGAGGCGGGAGGAACCCGGCTCGACCACGCTGCCGAAGGTCGTCCCATCCGTCGCGATTTCAGTCTGCGTGAGGCGGCAAACGAGGATTGCGGGATCCCGCGCGGCTGTGCGTCCCATCCGTCGCGATTTCAGTCTGCGTGAGGCGGAAGAACCTTCGTATTGATATTCTCGGTCCGGTTGTCCCATCCGTCGCGATTTCAGTCTGCGTGAGGCGGCATGAGGCGAACTTGGCGCGCTCGAGGTTTTCGGTCCCATCCGTCGCGATTTCAGTCTGCGTGAGGCGGATCCAGATGGGCGTGCAGTGGGGCGTCACGCAGCTCGTCCCATCCGTCGCGATTTCAGTCTGCGTGAGGCGGCTTCCACTCGACCGCGCGATCCTTCCCCGCGACGTGTCCCATCCGTCGCGATTTCAGTCTGCGTGAGGCGGCTCTCGAAAGCGTGCAACGGAAGCTAGGTCTCAAGGGTCCCATCCGTCGCGATTTCAGTCTGCGTGAGGCGGTTGGACAGGGCAAAGTTGATATACTTGTCGTTGCGTCCCATCCGTCGCGATTTCAGTCTGCGTGAGGCGGGAAGCCCTCGACGCTGCCCGCCTCGCCCTCGCAGTCCCAACCGTCGCGATTTCAGTCTGCGTGAGGCG
>JAUXOH010000009.1 GCA_030682505.1 Candidatus Didemnitutus sp.
GCGACCGGTTCGATCTGCGCGAATATCACGACCTCGTCCTGAAGGACGGATCGGTGCCGATGGACATCCTCGACGAAAACGTCCGCGCCTGGATCGCGCGGACGAAGGGCTGAACGCGACGGAAGGGTTGGCGCACAGAAGCCGCCGATGAATTTTACCACCGAGACACAGAGGACACAGAGGCCGGAAGAGTATTGACCACGGATTGCCCGGATGGTCACGGATGGGGTCCGGAGGGTTAGGGCCACGGAGACACAGAGGCAGAGGAGTTAAGACCCCAAATCCTTCTGTTACCCGTTCTGATTCATTGCTCCTGAGGCTCCTGCCTTTCTCTGTGTCCTCTGTGTCTCCGTGGTTCAAATCCTCAGCCGGACCGGCGCAGGTTGTCGCACACGATCGCGGCGGCGACGGCGGCGTTGAGCGACTCGGCTCCGCCAAACCTGGGAATCGTGATCCGGCGCGTGACGCGGGCGGCGACCGCCGGGGTGAGGCCGCGGCCCTCGTTCCCGATCACGATCACGGCGTCGCGCAAGGGTTCCAACGCGTGCACATCCTCACCCCGCAGATCACAGCCGAGCACCGGTGCCGTGCAGGTGGCCAGCGCGTCGGCCAGCTCCGCGGTAAAGACCTCGACGCGCGCAAACGAGCCCATGCTGGCGCTGATGACTTTCGAGGAAAAAAGATCGGCGCAGTCCGGCGAGAGCACGACCCGGTCGAGCGCGAACCAGTCCGCGATCCGCAGCAGCGTGCCGACATTGCCGGGATCCTGGATGCCATCGAGCGCGAGGGTGAGTCCGCGATCGAGGGCCGGCGGCGCGAGTTCGCGGCGGGCGATCCGGCCGACCGCGACCACGTTGGACGGAGTGGGGTAGTGGCTGATCCGTCCCATCTCTTCCGCGGTGATGAGTTGGGGGGCAAGCCCGGTGGTCCTAACGGCGGATGGCCACCCGTCGGTCGCGTAGAGCTCCGCGAACGGGTAGTGGGCGGAGAGCAATTCCGTGACGACCTTTCCCCCCTCCACCACAAAGAGGCCGAGGTCTTCGCGGTGTTTTTTGTCCTGCAGGGAACGCAGGCGGGCGATCTCGGCTTTGGTCAGCGGCATGGCGGGAGCCAAGCGCAGCCCCGCGCGTTTGTCACGGCTCGGATATGCGGGCTTTTCAATCCGCGCGGTGGCGGTAGGCTGGGTGGATGAAGCGCCTGGTCCCCGTTGTCGCCCTCCTCTGTGTCATTGCGCTGGTTGTCCTGCCCTTGTCGGCGGCGACGCAAGACGCGGTGCGCAAGGCCGAGAAACCCAGCGCGGGGCTCGAGCTGGCGCTGGTGGCGACGCAGATCACCGGCATCGCCATTTCGCCGCTGCTCGGGGTGAGTGCCGTCGGCCTCTACCAGTGGTTTCAGGCGAGCACCCCGGAGCAGAAGGCCCGGCTGCCGTGGTTTGCCAACCCGCTGGTGTGGGGCGTCGGCTTTCTCCTCGTGGCGGCGGCGGCGGCCAAGGATGTGCTGGGCGCCACCCTGCCACCAGGGTGGAAACAACCGCTCGATGTGCTCGATGCGGTGGAGAACAAGTTCAGCGGACTCGTGGCGACGGGCGCGGTGATCCCGGTGTTGGTCGCGGCGGCGGCGAAGTTCATGGGAGGCGGAACGGCTTCGGCCGCGCTCGACCTCAATTTGGGCGGACTGGCGATGATCCATCTCGGCGCGATCGATTTTTCCTGGCTGCTCACGATCTTGATGGTGCCGCTGGCGATGGCGGTGCACGCGGCGGTGTGGCTCGCCTCGCATACCATCAACGTGTTGATTCTGCTCAGTCCCTGGGGCGGGGTGGACGCCGCGCTCAAGGGGGCGCGCACCGCCTTGCTCGGCTCGGTCGCGGGACTCGCCTTCATCGATCCGGTGGTCGGGGCCACGCTGTCGGTGATCATCATCCTGTTCTCCTTCCTCATCGCGGGCTGGTCCTTCCGGCTGACGACCTTCGGCTCGGTGTTTTGCTGGGATTTTTTCACCCGGCGGCGCAAGCGGTTCAAGGTGCTGGCCGACGGCAATACCGTCTTTCTCGGGCGCGAAGTGGCCGGCGTGCCGATCCGCACGCTCGGGAAATTGCACCAGGCCGATGATCAGAAACTCACCTTCAAATTCCGGCCCTGGCTGGTGCTGGCACCGCGCGAGATCGAGGTGCCGCGGGAGGAAATCGTGTTCGGGTGCGGCGTGATCTGCCCGGAAGTGCTCGGTCGGGTTCCCGGGACGGACCGCACGGAGACCTTGCTGTTGTTGCCGCCGCGCTACGTCGGCCACGAGAAACTCTTTGCCCGCACCTATCACGTTGAGCGCATGACCGACGTCGGCCTGCGCAAGGCGTGGAGCTGGTTCAAGGAAATGCTCGGCTTCGGCTCGAAGCGGGACCAGTCGGCGGCTGTCACCATCGCGACGTGAGCAACGGCGCGCGCATCGCGAAGCAGGAGCGGCTCGGGGCCCTGGCGTTCCGGTTGAAGCCAACGGAGACGCAGGCGCGGGATGAACTTTCCACGTGACCTACTTGGCGATGACTGCCCCGCCGGCGAGTGAGCCGACGGGCACGCACATCGTCGTGCTCTCCTGCAGTTCCTGATTCACGTGCGCGCGCATGGCGTCGCGGTAATTGTTCACGGATTCGAAGAAGGCGGACATCATCAACGTCAGCCAGAACATGCCGCGCTCGTTGAGGTGCCAGCCGCGGGCGTCGCGGTGCGCGGCCCCGAGCACGCGCAGCGTCAGGAGCTCGCCCCAGAGCTGGCGGAAGAAGCGCGGGCCGTGTTGCCGGAGAACGGCCTCGCGGTCGAGATGGAGACCGAACATCCGCACGAGGAGCGTGTAGCGGAGCCGGTCGGTTTCACGTAGCCGGTGGCAGGTGGTGATGCCGGTGAGTCCCTGCGCGATCCGCTGCTCGTAGCCGGCGAGCGAAAACGTCGTGCAGTAGAGCGTGCCCTCAAGGTAGCTGAAGGCGCCGCTGCCCACGCCCACGTAGTTGTCGGCGGCGACGATGTATTCGTCCGTGCCGTGACCGCGCCGCGTGAAGCACCACGCGGAGGACGGGGCGAAGTCCGAGCCGAGCCGTTGCACAATGGTGTGGTAGAATTGCCGCAGGCGCCGCTGATCGGGCAGGCCCATCGCGCCCACCATGCGCCGGTGCACCGTGGGCGAGGTCATCAACGGGTAGAATGAAACCTGGTTCGCCCCGAGGTCGCGGAAGAGCGCGAGGTCGCGCTCGAGCGATGCCAGCGTCTGGTGCGGTTGATTGAAGATGAAATCGACGTTGAGCGTGGGAAACATTCCCGCGACAGACCGGATGCGCTCCATTGCCTCGGCGCCGCTGCCGTATTTCTCGTAGCGCTCCATTTCGCGGAGCAGTTGATCGTCGAAACTCTGCACGCCCACCGACAGCCGCGTGACGCCGGCCGCCCGCAGGGGTTCCATGATCTCGGGTCGCAGGTCCTTGGGGTTGGTCTCGACCGAAATTTCCTTCACCCCGAAAAGTTCGCGCACGAGCGCAATGGTGGTGACGAGCTCCGCCGGCTCCGTGGTGGGAGTGCCCCCGCCGAAGTAAACGCCGGTGAAGCGGTGTCCGGCCGCATGATAGAGGCGGATCTCGTCGCGCAAAGCGGCGAAGTAGAGCACCGCCTGAGAGTGCCGGTGTTGGACGCGGTGAAAGGAGCAGAAGGGGCACAGCACCTCGCAAAAGGGAATGTGCACATAGAGGTAACCGGAGCCGCCGGGCGGGGCGGTGGGCACCGTGCCCGGCGCATCCACCATGCGCATGAATGCCCGCGTGCGGAAGCGGAAGAGCTTTAGCAGGTAGGCATCGATGATGGGCAGGTCAAACATGGCGTGGGCGCACCGCGTCACCCTATTAAAGCCGATTCCCGGCCGGGCCGTATCGTGTCGCTTGCCGAAGCGTGCGCATTTCTTGCGCGCCCCACATGGCTAGGCCGGGCGCCGGAAGCGGACGACGAGCCAGTTGACCGCCGCCAGCGCACCCACCGCCGCAATGATCCTGAGGTGGTCGCCGGTCATGCGGGTGAACAAGAGGAGGCAAAATCCCAGCCCGATGGCGGCAAAGAGGTTGCCGACCGGCAGGCGGAAGGAGTCGGCGTCCGGGCGGGTCCGGCGGAGTTTGACAAAGGCGCCGCAGACCATCGTGTAGGAGATGATGCGCGCCGCGACGGAGAGCACGGCGTTCCAGATGAAGCTGCCGTAAAGCGCCAGGCCGAGGACGAGCCCGCCCCACAGCAAGATCGAGACACTGGGGGTGCGGAATCGTTCGTGCACCCGCCCGAAGGCGGCGGGGAAGTCTCCGCCGACGGCGAAGGCGTAGGTCAGCCGGGGCACCGCGACGAGTTGTGCGCAGAGGAACCCGAAGGTCGAGACCATGGCGCCGAGCGCGACGAATTGCGCGGCGCCTTCGCCAAAGATGGCGCGGGCGGCATCGGCGAGCGGACGCTGGCTGTTGGCCAGATCAGCCACGGTCCACATCGCGACGAAGTGCAGCAGGGCGTAGAAACCCGCGATCACGATCAGGCCGATGAGCAAAGCGAAGGGCACGTCCCGCCGCGGATTCTTGGCCTCGGCCAACGGGATGATCGCCGTCTCGAATCCGCCGAAAGCAAACATGAGGACGACGAGGGCATTGAGCCAGTTTGCCGCGCCCGGTTCGACCGCCGAGGGGGCGGGCGTGAGTTTGTGGGCGAAGAACAGGCCGGCGCCGATGAGCAGGGCGAGCGGGAGCAGCTTGGCGACGGTGAAGAAATTCGAGATGCGGGCTCCGCTCTGCACCCCGCGGTAGTTGAGGGCGGTGAGTCCGCCGAGCAAAGTGACGAGGAGCAGCGCGCGCGGCACGGGCAGCGTGGCGGCGGGCCAGAATTCCCCGAGATAGATCACGAAGAGATTGGCATTGGCGGCGGCGGAAGTGAGGCGGGTGAGCCAGACAAACCAGCCCATCTGGATGCCGGCGTGGCGGCCGAAGGCATCGCGCGCCCACAAGTAGGAGCCTCCGGCGTCGCGGTATTGGGAGCCGAGCTCGGCATAGATGCCCATCAACGCAGCGACGCCAATCGCAGCCAGGAGATAGGCCCACGGTGCGGCCGAACCAACTTCACGGGCAACATCGTCGGGCAGGCCGAAGATGCCGCTGCCGATGACACCGTTGATGACCAAGGCAACCATCGTCCAGCGCCCGAGGGCGCGGAGGAGTTGGGGATTGTTCGGGGCGGACATGCGGAAGGATCAGTGACCGCGCAGGGTGCGGGGGGGCGAGGTGACCGGCCCGGGGAAGGGCACACCCCAGAGTGAGACCTGAGGCTGGGGGGAGGGATCGGCCTCGGGCGCGAGGTGGCGGAAAACATCGGCAAAGCGGATCGAGCATTGCAGGCGCCGCTGGCGGGCATCGATTTTCGGATTCACTTGGATCACGGCCTCGGTAAACGGCGGCGAGCTCTTCATTTTCAAGACGAGCTTGCGCACCTCCTCGATCGGCCGACCGGTGTCTTTGATCAATCGGTCGAGTCGGAGCAGATCGGCATAGGTGACCGGGCCCCAGAGTTCGCGCCATTTTGCGGAGCCGACCACCGGGGTGATGATGTTGGTGAAGTGTTTGTCTTCCCCCTCCTGCTGCCAGAAACCAAGGACGAGCATGAAGGGTTCGTTGATTTCATACTGCCGCAGCGCGTCGCCGAGATCGACAGCGGCGCCGTACTCGAGGGCCTTGGAATTGACCGGCACGCCGCCGTGCGCGGGGTTGGCGTCGGCGGGAATATTCCACTTCTGGGTGTCACTGGCCGGCTGGTAACCGGCGAAGAAAGTGTCGCGCACCCACGCCTCAAAGACGAGGCCGTGACGCGGCCCTTCCTGGGCGTTCAGCCAACCGCAAGACGCGGCGAGCAGGGCGAACCAAAGAAGGCGACGCCCCATCACCATGAGGCGAAGACCGGGGCGAAGGGAAAACGGGAAAGGACGGGCATGGATGAGACGCCGGGCAGGTTCGGGGAGTCAGGGTTTTTTCTCAAGGAAGGAGCGCAAGGCTTCCAGCTGTTCGGTCCAATAGGCCTTCATCGCCTCGGCCTTGGCCGTGCTGGCGAGGCGACCGTGCTGCGGCACGACCTGACATTTCAGCGCGCCCTTCGGCCAGAAATTCACCGACAACGTGGTGTCGTCCGGCCAGCGGATGCGAATGGATTTGTGGGGCGTGGCCTTGCGCACCGTGAGCGCGACGGCGGGCAACCATTGTTCGCGGATGGCGGCGTCAGTCCAGGCCTCGAACGCGAGCGCCACGGGGGCGGCAATGGTCTTGCTGACACTCACCTCAAAGCCGTCGGCCTTCTGATGCTTCACCCTTCGACCGATGGCCTGTTCGTAACCGACGGTGACCATCTGGCACCACCAGTCGGCGACCCGGTGTTTTTTCTGCAACCACAGGGCGATCTCCGCGTGCGGCCATGACTTTGCCCCCGCCTTGTTCAACAGCACCCGCCACTCGGTCCAGGTGCGCCCGGTCGCTTTTTTCACGGCGGAAGCAGTGATCCCGGCGGTTTTGGCGGCGGTGGGCTTCATGAGAGGGCAGGGTCGGCGGCGGAGCCGGGGCGGGACCGGGCGAGCTGGGGGCAGCGCCGGACGAGTTCGTTGATGAACGATTCCCGATCTTCTGGCGAGACGAGGATGACGGAGTCGGTGGCATTGACCAGCTTGACCCGTTGCAGCGACCACGCCGGCGCGGAGAGCGGATTTCGAGACAAGGAGGCCTGTCGCAGGGAGGAGTAGGAGACGTTCCAATGGAGCCAACCGCTCTGAATATGCAGGTGGTCGGCGCGCAGGGTGTAACGCACGGGGAAGCTCAGTCCGCCGATGACGAGAACCATGACGCCGCCCCAGCAGGTGAGCAAAAGGAACCCCGTGAACTCGCCTTGCAGGGCCAGCCAGCCGGCGGCCAAGAGGGGTGTGGCCGCGGCGAGACCGACCAATCCAACCAACCACAAATCGACCTTCGAGCGATAAGTGAGGTCGGTAAACATGCCATGAATCTGGGTCGGGAGGTGAGATTTGTCACGCCCCCGGGAATGTTTTTGTTTTCGCCCACCGAAAAATGCCCCAGCCTGTCGGCCATGAGCGAAGAGAACGTCCCGAAGCTGCGCCTGAAGCCACGTTTGGCGGGCGCTGCCCCGGCCGAACCAGCCCCGGCTCCGGAGACCACGCCTTCGCCCGATTCTGGGGACGCCGCGAACTCGTTGCGCTTGAAGCCGCGCCTCACCGAGAATCCTCCGACTGATCCGGTGGAGCCGACCCCCGCACCTCCGCCCAGCGAAGCGGTGGCACCCGCGTTTCCACCGCCGGTCGAGCCGGCCGCCACGGAAGCGCCATTGCCTGCGGTTCCGCCATCACCGCAGAAAATCGTCTTTAAGCCCAAGATGCCTGCCCCCGAGGGAGCGGCGCCGAGCGCCGAGCCAGTGGCCCCAGCGGTCGAGAACCCGGAGCCTCCGGCGCCGCTGCCTGTGATGTTGTATGAGAAACCGCCGGAGGAGGGAAAGCCCCCCGCGCCGCTGTTCCCGCCGCCTCCCGGCCTGCAAAAGGGAGAGGAAGCACCAGCGCAGTTGGCGGAAGATGTGAAAGCGGCGATGGGCGGCAACCCGTGGAAGAAACGGATTTTTGCGATCTTCGGCGCCAC
>JAUXOH010000013.1 GCA_030682505.1 Candidatus Didemnitutus sp.
CCGGGGTCCTGGCTCCGGCGTCAGTTTCCGCCCTTGCGGCGCCCGGGGGGCGGGCCGTCCGGTCCGTCCATTTCCCCGTCGGGGCGACGGTCGCGGCCTTCTTTCCGGCGCTGCTCCATCACCCGGCGGGCGCGCTCGTTCATCTGCCGGTTCAATTCCACAAATTTCACCTTTTGCTCCGGCGTCAGCACGGCGGCGATGTCCTTCTCCATGCGCTCGATCAGGCGCCGGGTGTCGCGCATGCTGTCCTGCCGCAGCTGGCTCAGGTCCTCGCTGTTGCGTTTCATCACCGGGGCGAGGATGGCGATCTGCTCGGGCGTCAGTTCGAGCCGCTGGGTGATCATCTTCAACCGCGCCGAGACCCACTGCTCCGGGGCGCCGCGGTTCTGGGCAACCTTCTTCACCACCGAAAGGGTGATGAAGGAGCCGGTCACTGCGCCGGCGACAAAGATGCCCGCGAGGAGCAACACGAGTTTCCAAGGTTTTTCGAAGCTCATGATTCGGCGAGGACTTCGGCCACGGTGTCACCATACAACTCGGTGTAGGCCCGTTCCTCGATGATCGCGGAAAAACCAAAGGCGGCGGCGGCGAGGCTGAGCGCGCCGGCGGCAAAGAGGCCGCGCAGGGCGAACTGCTCGAACAGCGCGCCGGAACGCGCCATCGACCGGGCGGCCAAGGCCTGCGCCACGACGCGCGTGGCAAAGCCATAGGGCGCGCTGGCATCGCGGGGATCGCTGACCTGACGGGCGGCGCGGGTCAGGCGCTCCCAAGGTTGGTGGGGATCGTTCATGGCTTTTCCTGAGCTTGTAGTTCCTGGAAGAGTTTCTGCAACTTCCGTCGCGCGCGGAAGGCGCGGACCTTGATCATCGACTGGCCCCAGCCGGTGAGCTCGGCAATCTCGGCGACCGTCTTCTGCTCCAAATCGAGCAGTTGGATCACGGTGCGGTCCCGGGGGCTGAGCTGCTCCAGCAATCTGTCCACCAATTCCTGCGCCGCGAGGGTGTCGCCCGGTGCCTCCGCCGTCGGGTCGCTGAGCACGTTGTCGAGCACCTCGGCTTCGTTCTCCGACAGGTCCGCCCAGCGGAACTCCGGCCGGCGTTTCTGGGCGCGCAACTGGTCGATGCAGGTGGTCACGGCGATGCGCGACACCCAATGGGTGAAGGGCACGTTGCCTTGATACTGTTCGAGCCGGGTGAACATTTTCAGAAAGATGTCCTGGGCGAGGTCTTCCTCGGCCACCCGCCGGGGCAGGCGCGAGCGCACGATGCGGATGACGAGCGGGTAAAGGTGCTCGACCAGCTCGCGGGCCGCCACCTGATCGCGGCGGCGCACGCGTTCGAGACTGCCGACGAGGTCGAAAGTTTCGTCAGCCATGGGAGGCATGCAAGTGGTGAGGGCACGTCGAGAGAGACGAGGCCCCACCCGCTCGAGTTACAATTTGGCAGCAATCCACGGCACTTCCTAGGCGCGGTCGACGCGGCGGAACATCCAGATGCCCAGCGCTTGAAAGGCGATGTTCGGCAACCACATCAGGAGGTCGGGCCGAAGCTCGGGTTTGTTGTCGAACCAACCGACCACAATCGTGGCGAAATAGTAGCCCATCGCCAGGGCGAGCGCGATGCCGAGGTTGGCGGAGGTTTCCTTGCGCGACACCTTGATGCCGAGGGGGATCGCCAGGAGCGCGAACGACAGGACCGAGAACGCCATCGCGCATTTCTCCTGAATCGTGATCTGCACCTTCATCCGCTGCCGCTCGCGCTCGGCGCGGGGCACATTGGGGTCCGGTTGGCCGAGCCGGGTCCATTCGGCCATGAGCTGGTTGTAGGTCAGCCATTTGAGTTTCGTGCGCACCGAGCGCGCGCCGGTCACCCGGTCCAACGGCAGGTCAAACGTGGCCCGTTCCCAAGCGGCAGCGGACTGGACGCGGTTGAAGTTCTCCGGGTCCTTGTCGTCGCGTTGCTCCGCCTGCGCGTGCTCCAGCGTGAGCACGAGTTTGTTGTTCGGTTCGTCGTAATCGAGGCGACCGGTGTCGGCGCGGGCAAAGCGCTTCACCCGGCCCTGGTTGTCGACTTCCCAGAGCCAGAAATCCTGCAAGGTGGAGTCGCCGCGCTTGGTGCCCACATAGAGCACAATCCCGGGAAAATCGCGGATGAAGGTCTTGGGCACGATGAAACTCAGCGGATTCTGCCGCACCGCTTGGGCGAGCTCGCGCTGGTAGGCCGTGCGCGCCGCCGGCATGAATTCGAAATTCACCAGCAAACTCGCCGCCGTGCCGAGCAGGGCGAAGAAGAAGATCGGCGCCGAAATCCCCGCCACACTCACCCCGGCCGCCCGGATGGCCGTGATTTCCCGATCGGATGACATCCGCCCGAGCACGAGCAGCACGCCGGTCAAGATGCCCATCGGCAACGCGTAGGAGACGACGAACGGGATCAGGAGAGCGATGAGCTGGAAAAACGTCCCGATCTCCAATTGCCCCGCGAGCACGAAGCCGAGCAGGTCGCGCAAAGCGTTGCCAATCATCAGCACGAACGCGAACAGACCCACGGAGGCAAGACACGTCAGCGCAACGTTCGCGAAGATGTGCCGGTGGAGAAGCTTCATGCTGGACTTGCAGCGTGGGGGTTTGCCCCAATCGTGTCCAAGCCAATTCATGAAGTTTGATCCCGCCAAGCCCGCCATCCACGGCGAAACCCTCGACACCCTCACCGCGCGCCTCGCGGAAATCGGGCAGCCGGCGTTTCGCGCCGGACAGATCCTCGACTGGCTCTACAAGAAGCGCGTCGGCAAGTGGGACGAGATGACGAATCTGCCGCGCGAGCTGCGGGCGTGGCTGGAGGAAAATTTCGACCTCGAGCCGACTTCCTTCGTGCTCGACCGCCAGTCGGGCGACGAGACCGACAAGCTCCTCCTCGCCCTGCGCGACCGCTCGTTGATCGAGACCGTCATCATCCGCGCGCCCATGCTCGGCGTCGGTGTGGACCAGTCGCGCAAGACCATCTGCATCTCCACGCAGGTCGGTTGCGCCATGGGCTGCAAATTCTGCGCCTCCGGGCTCGAGGGCCTGAAACGCAATCTTTCCGCCGGCGAGATCGTCCACCAGCTCATGCAGGTTTGCCGGCAGGAAGACGTGAAGACGCCGCGCGCCCGGGCGGAACTCGCCTCGTTCGACAACATCGTCGTCATGGGCATGGGCGAGCCGCTGCACAACTACGACGCCATCATCCGCGCGCTCACGATCGTCAACGCCCCGTGGGGCCTCGGCTTCGGCGTGCGCCGCATCACCCTTTCCACCTCGGGCCTCGTGCCGCGCATCTTGCAACTCGCCGACGAGCCGCTCGGCGTCCGGCTCGCCATCTCCCTGCACGGCGCAACCGACGAGGTGCGCGAGCAGATCATGCCGATCAACAAGCGCTACCCGCTGGCGGAGCTGCTGCCCGCCGTGCGCACCTTCTCCGAGAAGAAGGGCCGCATGGTCACGCTGGAGTTCATTTTGATCGAGGACGTCAACGACTCGCTCGACCAGGCCGAGAAATTGCGCGACATCGCCTACGACCTGCACGCGCACGTGAATCTCATCCCCTACAACACCGTGGAAGGCCTGCCGTGGAAGCGCCCCAGCGTCACGCGGCAGGAGAAGTTCGCCGACGTGCTGTATCAGCGCGGGGTCTCCGTCACGCTGCGCCGCGAGAAGGGCCACGACATCGCCGCGGCCTGCGGCCAACTGCGCCTGCAGACCGAAAAACAGCGCGACGACGGAATGCCCGTGACCGCCTGAGCAGATCGAGTTCGCGACTTGCCCAACGCAAGGTGGCGCGGGTTGTCCCCAACACGCTTTCCGACACGAACCCAACGCGTTGGGGACAACGCGTTCCACCTCGATCTCACCGCCGCGCTTCACTCGACGCTCCACCCGCGCCCACCTTGTTTCACCGCCTTGCGCCCGCTCTCCGCCACACCATGTGACGCAATCCGAGCTTTACACGTATCAACGAATCCAGATGCCTTGATGCACACGCATGGCAGCCGACCGCAGCATTTCCGAGCTCCTGACTTTGCAGCGCCCCCTGCGCTCGCTGGAATTCTTTCCGCCCAAGGACGAGGCGCAGTTGCAGGCGATGCACGCGGCCGCGACGTCGTTGAAGCGGATCTCGCCTGACTTCGTCTCGGTCACCTACGGCGCCGGCGGCACCACGCGCGACCGCACGGCCCGCGCCTGCGCGATGCTGCGCGACGAGTTTGGGTTCACGGTGATGCCCCACCTCACCTGCGTCGGCCACACCGCCGCCGACCTGAACGGCATCTCCGACCAGCTTTACTCCGACGGTTTCCGCAACGTCATGGCGCTGCGCGGCGATCCGCCCAAGGGCGAGACCACTTTCGTACCCTACCACGACGGGCTGCGCTACGGCAGCGACCTCGTCGCGCTCCTGCGCCAGCGCCACCCCGACCTCTGCCTCGGCGTCGGCGGCTACCCGGAGAAGCACCCCGAGGCGCCCAACGCCGCCGTGGACCTGGAGAACCTGAAGCGCAAGGTCGACGCCGGCGCCTCGTTCATCACCACCCAGCTCTTCTTCGACAACGCCGTCTATTACCGCTTCGTCGAGAAATGCCACGCCCACGGCATCACCGTGCCGATTTTGCCCGGCATCATGCCCGTGCTGTCACTCAAGCAGATCAAGCGTTTCACCGAGATGTGCGGCACCACCCTGCCCCCGACGCTGATCACGAGGCTCGAGGCCGCCGCGGAGATTCCCGACGTGGTCGAGATCATCGGCATCGACTGGGCCTTGGACCAGATCCGCGGGCTCCTCGCCAACGGCGCGCCGGGTTACCACCTCTACATCATGAACCGGGCCAAGAGCGCCCTCGCCCTCGCCGCCGGTTTGGCAGCGTAGCGGTTTCGTTGGTCCTGCCGGCGTTCAAGATGAGCTGCGCGCGAAACGCGCTGGCTCTGGAAAATAATCACCGCTCGCTGCTGCCCTCACCGCCGCCTGATTCTACTAGATCAGTCGGCCTCCGAGTTCGGCGCCTTATTCAACATAGCGTCAAGGGCCGTAATTCGATCGTGTAGGGCTTTAACGACCCCTCCAAGCTTATCGTAAAGAGCTTGTAGCTCTGCAATCCGGCGCCCCAAGAAAACCTCATCCCTTTGCTCTTTCTCGTTTAAAATAAAGGCTTCGTGAGCCAACGCGTTTCTCACCTTGATATGGCCGCGAAGCTCTTGGCCTAGCGCAAGATCGCCACCGAGTCTTTCGTAAACTTCAACGAGCCTCCCGAGCGTGTACTTGTCGAGTTTCTCTTTGCCGGGGCGATATTCCAAAGCCCCATTCACCCGCTCTTTAATCAAGGCCTGCGAAATAGATATCGCTATCTTTAGTGACACCTCGATCCATTGAAACTGAAACAAGCATTTCTGCACCCAATCAAAATACGTCGTAACGTTGCTCATCGCTAAAGCTGAGTCGCAACGGCCAGCGAGTAGTATTTGAAGTTCGATTGAAGAACGCGAGAACAGCCAACGGCAGACGTGGCCGTTGCTGGCTCGGGCGACCGGTTGGGATCCTTCATTTTCTGCGTTTTGTATTCACGCCTTCGGGAGGAGTCGGATTAGGAATTCTGGTTAGCCAGGATTCCTCCCTCCCTTCTCTCACAATCTTTTCGACCTTCTCGTGAACCTCGTGCGCTTCTTCTTCCGTATTCCGAATGATCGAAAAAACCTTCTTTCTCAAGTCGGTGACGCGGCGGCGAAGTAGTCCAAAGAAAAACCTTCGTTCCTCGGCGGGAAATACCACGGTCGACCAATACATTCGTTCTAGATCAGGTGCAGTGCTAATCATATACCAACGCTTCGAGACCTCGTTCTGCTCATCACTTAACAAACCGCCAGGGAGCTGTCCGCTACTTCTCATTCGCTTGAGCTTAGCCGCGCTCACCAGCAGCGACTGACGGAGGGTTGAACGGGATTATCATGATCGAAAAAGGACAAATGGTGAGCGTTGGTCTGTGGCGGCAGTTAGGCATTCTGGGAAAAGTCATCGCCTTCTCTTTCGAGAATCCAGAAATCAAACTCCAACCAATCACGCGATGCACCTCGCGTGTCATCTTCTATTTTCGCAATCCTCGCCGCAGCGAAGCGAGACACATGATTCTCGAACACTACAATCTGTCCAATTCGCGGGGTGCGGACGCGAGAAGTGAAATCAAGCAGACTGGCGTCCGAAATGGCCGAAAGCGCAGTGCCCATCGGAGCTACGGCAAGGACAAGATTCGTGCTGTCCGAGTAGCAATGAATCGAAGTGTCTCCAGCTTTCGACCAACGAGTCAAAAACTCACAATTGCCGCTGCCCATCCGGAAGAAACCGTTGTGG
>JAUXOH010000028.1 GCA_030682505.1 Candidatus Didemnitutus sp.
TGGTTTCGCGCGCATTGCCCCGCCGCCTTCGAAACGCGGCATCTCAACTCCATCCTTTCCCGCGCCCCGATTTGGGTTCGGCTCCAACTCAACGATCGGTCCCTCGCGTTGAATGAGTTCAAGGGCAAGGGGTGGGACGCCCGGCCTGCCGCCGGACTCCCCGATGCCTTCGCGCTGCCGCCGAACGCCGGGGTTGCGGACACCGACGTCCATCGCCGCGGCTTTGTGGAAATCCAGGACCTTGGGTCCCAACTCGTCCTCGCCCACACACCCATCGTGCCCGGACAGATCTGGCTCGATGCCTGCGCCGGGGCCGGCGGCAAGACGCTTCAGCTGGCGCATGCCCTCATCAGCGCACCCGGCCGGAGTGAAAACCTGCCCGGCCGCGTCGATGCCACGGACCTTCGCCCTTCCATGCTCGAAGAGCTCCACGAGCGCGCCAGCCGCGCCCGACTGGCCAATGTCCGGATCGTCCCCACCGCCGCCGGTCCCTACGACGGAGTGCTGATCGATGCCCCGTGCTCCGGCTCTGGCACCTGGCGGCGCTTGCCGCACATGAAGTGGTATACGCAACCGGCGATGCTCGCCGAGTTTGCCGTCTTGCAGCTCTCCCTGCTCGCGAAGAACTCTTCTCTGGTGAAACCGGGCGGCCTGCTGGTTTACGCCACCTGCTCGTTGAGCCACGTCGAGAATCTTGATGTCGTCGCCGCCTTCCTCGCTCAGCACACCGACTTTGCGGCGGAAAAACCCACGAAGAAATTCGGCGGCCATTACGACGGCCACGGCACGACACTGCTTCCCGGCACGCTCGACAGCGACGGCTTCTACGTCTCCCTGCTTCGCCGCCAGTAACGCCCTTCGTTGATCGTCCGATCGCGCCGCCGCCGTCTGGCTCGTGCGCCGGCGAACTTGCAACCTCCTGCGTTGCAAATCTCCCGCAACACCTCCGACCCGGCAGGTTACCCTGGTCTCAATTCGGTCGCCGCAACACGCGGGCCATCGCCTCAAGCAGAATTTCCCCGGTAAAGGGCTTCCGGACAATGGGCGGGGGATTTGTCTTGGGCAATCGACTCGTCACATGGGCCGGACCGAAGCCGCTCATGATGAGCACCGGAATATCAGGTCGCATCACCCGAATCTCCTGCAGCACGGCCGCACCATCCTTGTCCGGCATGGTCAAATCGAGCAACACCCCATCAAAGGATTCCGGAGCCGTGACAAATTTCTCGATCGCTTCCACCCCGTCGCGTGCCCGGGTGACGCGGTAGCCGCTGCGCGTGAGCATGGCGGAGGCAACCGCCAGCACCGCCGGTTCATCATCGACGACCAAAATGTGCGCCGCGGTGACAGGCGCCGGTTCCGTCCTTGCCGGGGGAGCCGCCCTGCCTTTGGCCAACGCGCGAGTCGAGCGCGGGAAAAACAGTCGAAAACTGGTGCCCGTGCCTTCCGTGCTGGCAAGGAAAAGTGAGCCACCGAAGGAGCGAATGAGTCCGAGCGTCGCCGCCAAGCCGAGTCCGCGCCCCGTAAACTTGGTCGTAAAGAAGGGTTCGAAAATCCGGCGCGCCGTCTCGGCACTCATGCCAACTCCGGAATCGGTGACGGAAAACAGGATCTGTTCTCCTCCCCTTTCGTCATGGTCGGTCACGACGATCGCGCGCTCTCCCGTCTGGGTCGTCGGGTGAGCGAGGCCGGTGTGCAGGCGTACCTTGCCCCCGGCACCGGAGAGAGCCTCGCCGGCATTGATCACCAGATTCATGATGACCTGCCGGATCTGCGACGGGTCGACCTCGATCGGGGGCAGGTTCGGCGCGAGATCCAATTCCAACTCCGCCGACGCGGGCACGGACGCCCGGATGAGCTGCATCGTGTCGGTGATGGCCGCATTCAGATCAACGGCTTCGAGCGTGTAATTGCCCCGCCCCGCACTGGCGAGCAGCTGCCGGCACATGTCGGCCGCCCGCTTCGAAGCGCCCTCAATCTGGTCGAGGTGGTATTGGACCTTGGCCTGATCGTGAATCTCGAGGCGCGCCAAGCCGGTGCTCCCGCCAATGACCGTCAGCAAATTATTGAAATCATGGGCGACCCCGCCCGCGAGCAATCCGACGCTTTCGAGGCGTTGGGCTTCGAGCACGCGGGTGCGCATTTCCTCGCGCATCTCCTCACGCTCAACTTCCGCGATTTTTCGCGGGGTGATATCCGTGACCGTGCCCGCCGCACGCTTCGCCGTGCCATCGGGATGAAGTTCCAGCACCTTTCCCTTCACGTGGATCCAGCGCCATTCACCCGCCTTGGTGCGCAAGCGATGATCAAAGGAGTAGTTGCGGTTCCCCACCGCCATGGCGCCCATGCGGGCATTGATGGCCACCGGCAGGTCGTCGGGATGCACATTGGCAAGCCACGACTCGACGGTGGAGGGGAGTTCGCCGGGCTGGTAGCCCAACATGGTCATGGCGCGATCACTGCGCTCCACCCACCCGGTAGCGATTTCCGTGTCCCAATAGCCATGGTCACCCGCCTCCAGGACAAGTTTTAGCTTCTCCTCGCTGTCGCGGAGCGCCGCGGTCTGCCGGGCGAGTCGCTGCATGAACCGGCGTTGCCAGATCATGATGCCGAGGCCGGTCAAGCCGATCAGCACGACGGCCACCACGTAAGTCCACACATCGCTCAAGCGCACCTGCCGGAACTTGAGCGGTCCAATCCAGCTCTCGTAGACCTGGGCATAGACACCATTGTCCCGGATGCGGGTAAGGCCTTCGTTGAGCGTGCCCAACCGCGCCTTGTCTCCTTCGCGCACTCCGAAATACAAGCGGTAGCTCATCCCCGGAAAGCCCATGGCGAGAGGCACCAGGTTGCCACGATCGTTCTCGCGAACCACACTCACGTCCCTGTTTTGCAATCCGAATGCCACGAACGCGACGTCGGCCTCGCCCTTGGCGACGGCGTCAAGTCGCTCTCCCACCGTGTCCCGGTAGACAAAATTATCCCTCTGTCCGTGCGCCCGAAGATAGGCTTCAAACAGGCTGTCCTTCTGCACCGCCAATTTGAACCGATGCAAATCCGCGATGTCCTTTGGGCGATCACCCTCTTTCCGCGCAAAGGATCCCGGCTGCAACTCGAGCACCGTGGCGGTGAAATCGACAAACTCGTCCCGCTCGGGTGTGTAGCCCATGGTGGACAGCACGTCGACCTTGCCGGTGCGAATGTCGTGCAGCAACTCGCTCCAGGGTCGCACCACAAAGATGATTGGAAACCCCATCTCCTTCGCGACCGCCACCAGCAGCGCCGGACCGAAGCCCGTGGGTCTTCCCGTCGCATCCAATCCAGTCACCGGGCCCATGCCCGCTTCCACCCCCACCCGCCACGGTTTGGGTTCCTCTTGGGCGGTCGAGCTTACCGGCCAAAGCAAGCCAACCGCCAGAACGGCGATGGTGACTGGAAGACGAGGCCCAAGGGAAAGGAGGTGAAGCAACTGTTTAGATGGCAATACCAAGCCGGGTTCGGGCCGAGGGACACGAACCTTCGTTGGCGAAGGACATTGTTGGGCCGGACAAAATTTTCCCGTTGCACCGTTGCATCTCCAACCTTCGACTCAAACCGTGGTAGCTGAAGCCGATTATCGCATAAAACTCCCTGTCTTTGAGGGACCTCTGGACCTCCTGCTCTTCCTGATTCGCAAGAACGAGCTGGATATTTATGACATTCCGATTGTCTCGGTCACCCGCCAATACTTGGACGTCCTTTACGCGATGAAGGACCTGCAACTGGAAGTCGCGGGTGATTTCTTTGTGATGGCGGCGACGCTGATGGAGATCAAGAGCCGCCTGTTGCTGCCCAAGCACCAACAGGCAATCGACCCCAGTGCCGAGGAGGAGGACTTGGATCCGCGCTGGGAACTCGTGCACCAGCTGCTCCAATACAAGAAATTCAAGGAAGCCTCCGCCACGCTCGGCGAAATGGCGCAAGACGCCCAAGACCAGCTCACCCGTCCCGGCTCGGCTTTTACCCCCGCCTCGGAGCGCCCCCTCAAGCATGTCGATCGCATCGAGCTTTGGAACAGCTTCAACCTCGTGTTGCGTCGCTTGGCCGAGAAACTCGTGGTCGGTGAGATCCATGCGGAACAGGTCACCGTCTCCGACCAGATGGAGTATATTCTCCGGCACCTCGCGACCCACCGGGAGTTCAGCTTTAGCAGCCTCTTTGCCGAGAAAATTTCCCTGCGCCGCCTCGTCGCCACGTTTCTCGCGCTGCTCGAGCTTGCTCGCCTCCGGAAACTTACCCTCGAGCAGGATGAATCGTTTGCCGATATTCGCTGCGCTTCCGTGGAGGAAAACGAACTTGAAACGGTTCCAGAGCCGACCACCGTCACGCCAGACGATGAAAAACTCCCCGCGACGCCCGACGCCTAAAGCTGTCCCCACCAAGCCCGTTGCGCACCTGCTCGGCCTCGGCTTGGACAACGACGATGGCCACAAGCGCCTGACCCGCGCGGAAAAATTCACGGTCGTAGGCGGATCCGAGGGAACCCATGGTCGGATGACGGAAACGGTGATCAAGACTTTTGAGGAGCTGAAGCACCGCGGCAAGCACCTTGAGACCGTCCAGCCGGAGGAACTGACCGAAATCATCCACAAATCCACGCCGAGCTGAGCGGCACAGTTGAACTTCCCCGAAAACGAACTTAACTCCCCTCCCTATGTCAGCGAACATCCTCCAACTCGACTCCAGCACTTTCAAAACCACCGTCGCCGGTGCCACACCTGTCCTTGTTGACTTTTGGGCGCCTTGGTGCGGCCCGTGCAAGGCGATTGCCCCTATTCTGGAGGAACTCGCCACGGAATTCGCCGGCAAACTCACGATCGCCAAGGTCAATGTCGACGACAACGGCGAACTTGCCGCCGAGTTTGGCGTGCGGGCCATTCCGACCCTGCTGCTCTTCAAGGGCGGCGCAGTCGCCGAGCAATTCGTCGGCATGATGGACAAGGCGACCCTCAAGGCGAAGCTCGCCGGCAAGATCTAAGGCTGGACCATCTCCCCTATCGCACCGCGGGTGCGAACGACCCATCGAAACCGGAGCCGTCGCTCCGGTTTTTTGTTGGTTCCCTTCCGGGCGGGAACTCGTTCAAACGCCCCAAATCGCGCCGACACCCAGCAGCGCGCCGTAAGCCGCGAGGAACTTGGCGCTCGCTCCCAGCAGCACGATTTGTTCCGCCGGTTGCACCGAGCGCGCCAGCCGCCACGTCAGTCCAACTGCCCACGGCGTGAGGATCAACGGGAGCAACATCGGCCAGCCATGGCCGGCATAGAGGTAGAGGATGACCGGGCTCAGCAGGGCGATGAACAAACCGACGCCGTATTGCCACACCGCGAATTTCCGCCCGTAACGCACAACCAGGGTGCGCTTGCCGGCCCGCGCGTCGGTTTCGGCATCGCGATAGTTGTTCACGATCAAAATATTGACCGCCAGCAGCCCGATCGCCGAGGCCGCAATGCCAACCGCCGGGGAAATCATCCCGGTCTGCACATAGAAAGTCGCTCCCACCGCCACGAGGCCGAAGAACAAATAAACGAACAGATCGCCGAAGCCGTGATAGCCGAGTGGATAGGGCCCGCCCGTGTAGGCAATCGCGCAGACCAAGCTCGCCAACCCCACCGGCACGAGCAACCAACTGCTGTGATAGGCGAGCACGAGTCCCACGCCCAAGGCCACGCCCAGCACGAGGACGGTGGCTGCGAGCATCGTTGCGGGAGCGATCAACCCCGCCGCCACCGCGCGTCGCGGGCCGACCCGATCCGGCGTGTCCGCTCCCTGTTGAAAATCAAAATAGTCGTTCGCGAAATTTGTGCCGATCTGCACGAGCAGCGCAAACGCCAGACAATTGGCCGCCTGAAACCAATTCGCCGACGCCTGGGCATAGGCGAATGCCGTGCCGACGGCCACAGGCACGACAGCGGCGGGCAGCGTCTTCGGCCGGGCGGCCTCGATCCAGATTTTCCAGCCGGCGGCCATGGCTCACCACACCAGGTTGCGCTTGCGGGTGAAGATCACCATCGGGCGCTTGGCCATCAAGCTCAGGAGCGGTGGCAGGAGGAGCATGACGGTGTTGATCAACGCCAAGGTGCCCCCGCCACCAAGAAAGAAATTGAACGGCAGCAACAAGAGCGCGTAGCCCGTGAGGAACAGGCGCGGCGTGGGGATGATCGGATTGATTGCACAGATGAGCAGAAACGCCATCGCCCCGGAAAAATAGTTGCCCATGCCGATGCTCAGGCCGGCGCAAAAGAAAATCGCCGCGAAGAAGGTGATCTTTTCCCGCCAGCGAATCGACTGAATCAACACGGCGATCAGCGAGAGCGCGATCTTGAGCCCAAAGGCCAGTGCCCGGTCGTCACCTTCCGCCGTGAAACTGAATTGCCAGAGCGCCAGCGCGCCCGCGGTGCCGCGCAGGAAATCGAGGTAGTTCTTTCCCTTGGACAGCTCGCGTTTGAGTCGGACCGACTTGTCGTCGGGATCGTTGGCTCCGTCCTGCGCGAAGCGCTCGTGGGTTTCCCTTTGGCGGCGCTTGCGCGAACGCCACTTGCCGAGGCGCATCCAGGAACGCGGCAACCAGAGCATGAGCAGCGCGAACGCCAGGTAGAGCCAGTGGATTTCAAAAAGGGTTTCCATGAAAGCGGGCGTCAATCCACTTGGGCCACCCGGGGTTGTCAAAGGGGTTCTCCGCGGGACCAGAGTTCGAACTCGAGCGCCGCGAGACGATCCAGCACGAGCTGGCGCTGCGCGCCCGGGTCGTCCTCCGGCAACTGGGGCAACCAGCGACGCAGCCACGCGAGCGCCTCGGCCTCCCTGCCCTGCTCCACCAAGAGCTGGGCGTAGATCCGACCGGCATGCCACGGCGCGCCCGACAAGGTGGCGGTGAAACCAAAAAGTTCGGTGGCGGCCACCCGATCCCGGCGGGCGTAGAGCGTCAGGGTTGCCGCCTCGAGCCAGCGCTCCGGCTCATCGCCGGCTTCCTCCAGCACGAGGTTGATCGCTTCGTCCGCCCCGGCCAAACGCCACGCGTCGTGCACGGCGAGCGGCGCGGCCGGATTGCGCGCGATCCGCCAACGGGGCACATCGTAGGCCAGCATGCGGGCCGCCTGAAAACGAAAATACTCGGATCGCGGGGCCGCCGCCAGGGTCAGGCGCAGCAGGGCTCGAACTCCGGCTTCATCGCGCGTCTCCCACGCCAAATTGGTGCGCAGCCAAAACCAGTCGGCAGCCAGCGTGGACGCTCCGCCCGCGGCCGCGAAGAATGCAACGAGACCGCTGCGCGTTTCCGTCTGCGGCGCGGGCGTGAGCGCCCGCTCCAGGCGGTTCAAGGCCATGCCGCCCACCAGCAACAGACCCAGTCCCCACGCGCGGGTGCGTTGTTCAGAGTTCACGGCGCACGAAGCAAAAGGCGGCGACACCACCATAGAGGCCGGCGTAACCCACGGCGTAGAGTGCTGCCGTCGCAGGAGAAGCAGAATCGAACAACGCGAAGTTTGGCACCAGCCAGTCCAGCGCCGTCCAGCCCAGCCGCGCGACGCCGGTGCTGTGCCCTTGGGCTTGAGCAATCACAGGAGCAAGCTGCCCCGCGCCCGCGAGGGCGAGGGTGGCCGCCGTCGCAAGGGCGGACCGCTGGAACAACGTCGCGGCCATTACCGCGCCTGCGCCCACCACCAGCAAAGGACCGAAGCCGCGGGCGACCGCGCGCAGGGCCGGAGCCAATTCCGCCGCGTGGCCGTAGGCGATCAGCACGCCCGCCAGCGCGCCGGCATGCAACAACACGAGCCAGCCGAGCAGGGTCCAAAGCGAGAACAACAGACCCACCACCACTTCGCTTCGGCGCGCCCCGTGCGTCAGCAACGTGGGGATGGTGCGCGTCGCCAGTCCCTCGCCAAAGAGTGCGGGTCCAACGACGGCGGCAACCACCGTGCCACTCAGGAGCAAACTCAGACGGGCAAGCTGGGTGAAGAACCGCGACTCCTCGGTGCCGAAATTGAAACCGCGCAACGCACCGGCACCGGCCACGACGGCGAGGGCGGCCGCTCCGAGCACCCACGCAATCCGGTGATGCAGGGCCTGCGTGAGCAGAAACTGCGTCAGCTGCCAGCAACGCTGCCCCGAAGCGGTCATCGGGCGACCGCCTCGAGATAGAGTTGCGACAATCCGCCCCGTTGACGGACTTCCGCTGGCGAGCCGGTAAACAACACCCGGCCGCGCTCGAGCAACACGAAATGATCGCTCAACTCCTCCACCTGCGGAAGAAAGTGCGACGTGAGCACCACGGTACGTCCGGCGTCGCGTTGGGCCCGGATGATTCCGGCCAGATTCTCCACCGCCCGCGGATCGAGCCCGGCGGCCGGTTCATCGAGCAACAGGAGTGGCGGATCGTCGATCATCGCCTGCGCCAATCCGAGTCGTTGCCGCATGCCCTTGGAGTATTCCCCCACGCGTCGATCGCCGGCTTCCTGCAACCCGACGGAAGCGAGCAGGCGAGCAGACACTTCGCTGGCGTCTGGCAAATTCAACCCGGCCACGCGAGCGAGGCGCACGAGGAGATCGCGGCCGGTGAAAAACGCCGGCGCCATAAAATCCTCGGCGAGGTACCCGATTTGCCCGTCGGTCAGGGCAGCCGTGGGAGCCCGGCCGTTCGCCCGGCATTGCCCCGATGAGGTGCGCGTCAAACCGGCGGCCAGCTTGAGCACGGTGCTCTTGCCGGAACCGTTGGGGCCGACGACGGCACAGATCGATCCGACGGGAACGGCAAAGGACACCTGATCGAGCGCCCGCCACGTCCGCCCCCGCCAATCTGTCACGAAATCCTTGGTGACGCCGGCAAAAGAAACGGCCGCGGCTGAAGTCGGCGCCGTCATCGAATGGCGAAGCCCGTGAATTGCGGAGCCCGTTTCGCGGCGCTGCGCTCGGTCTTCCGGATGTAGCCTTCAAGCTGCTCCTCCACTGCCGCAATGAATTCCGTCACCTCCCCGGTCGCTCCCTCCGCTTCGAGTTGGACCCGACCATCCGCCAGATTGGAGACGAACCCGGACACCTCGAAACCCTTCGCCACTTGCAGCGTTTGGTAGCGAAATCCGACTCCCTGCACTCGACCGGTAAAAAACACTGTTTCGTGATGGACGTCAGCCATTTCGCCCTATGACAGAGATGCCGGCGGGGACCTTCAAATCCAAAGGGAGTCCGACGGAAGATTTTTAATTGCGCGACGCCCATTGCTGAGCACACTCCCGCCAGCGTCACGGTTGACGCTCCATCTACATGACCAACAAAGATTCCGACGGGATGTTCGAAAACGACTGGGAAGAAGGCCGGGAACTCTCGTGGACCGAGGCAGATTGGGAAAAGTATCTGTCCGAACACGACGTGGCGGTGGGCGAATACCTGAAGTTTTACGAACAGCTGTCCGAAGTCACGGATCGCGTCGATGAGGTCGCGCGGCGGATGGGCTGGGACATGCAGGCCGACGAAGTTGTCCCGGAAACCGAGGAAGAGGAGGAGCCCGAGGCTTCGACTTTTGCGGAAGACTTCGATCTCTACACCGTGCACCGCAACCCGGTGCACATCGCGACCAAGGCCATCTACCTCGGTCTGATCGCCAACTGGGAAAGAATTTCTGCGCATTCGGAGCACATCCATTCCGCGCAAGCCATCGGCACGCTTGGTTCGCTTTACCGCGGCAGGGAACACGCGTTGCAGGCCGTCCAATCGCTCGACATGGGCGACTACGCGCTGGCCATTTGCTTCTTCAAGCGCGCCCTGCGCGAACTGAACGATACGCTCAACCGCCTCGCCCAGGAGTCCGACGACAGCTCGGGACTCCATGCGCGCTACCGCGAGTTTGCGACGCCCCGCCTGTTTGATCTCCGCGAGATTTGGTTGCGGGTGATGAACGAGTGTCGCTCGGCGGATAGCAAAGACTAGGTCCGCTCGGCTCGCGACTCGCGGGCCGGTCAGCGGCGGGACTTCCCCTTGTCACCTCGCGGCCGCGGCGCGATCTTGGCTGCTCCCCCGTCGCGCAGAATCTTCACTTGGTCGCGCAACAGGGCCGCGCGCTCG
>JAUXOH010000029.1 GCA_030682505.1 Candidatus Didemnitutus sp.
GTCCGCTTCGGCAAGCGGCAGGCGCGGAGGGCAACCGTCGATCACGACGCCCACGGACGGCCCGTGGCTTTCGCCCCAGGTGGAGATTTGGAACAGCTTTCCAAATGAGTTCGGCACGCGGGCAGAGTTAGTTGAACCCCGCTTGCAAGCAAGCCCGGCCTCCGCATCCTTCGCGTCATGAAGTTCTTTGTCCTCAGTGGAAGTCATCGCGCCGACGCGCAATCGCTCAAGGTCGCCCACTACCTCAAGTCGGCCCTGCCGCAGGAAGTCAGCGGCGCGGAGGTCTTCCTCTATAGTCTGAGCAAGAATCCCCTGCCCTTGTGGGATGAAGTGCATGGCGGGGCTCCGCCCGATCTCTGGGCTCCCATTTCGCGCGAGTTGAAGGCGGCGGACGCCCTGGTCGTGATCAGCCCCGAATGGAGCGGCATGGCGACGCCGGGCGTAAAGAATTTCCTGCTTTGTTGCTCCACCGACGAGGTCGCGCACAAGCCCGGTCTGATCGTCACGGTTTCGGCGGGTCGGGGCGGTGCTTATCCGGTGGCCGAATTGCGGATGAGCGGCACCAAGAACAACCGCCTGCTGTGGTTGCCCGAACATGCGATCGTCCAATACGTCGGTGACAGTCTGAATGCGCCCGACGGTGCGCCCGATCTGACGAAAGAGGATGCGACGATTCGGGCCCGACTGCGTTATGATCTGCGACTCTTGGGAGCCTACGCGACCGCCTTGGCCAAGGTTCGCGCCAGCGGCGTGATCGATCACCAGACGTTTCGCAACGGCCTGTAGGCAACCGGACCGCCAATCCGGGGGCCGGACCCCTTCCACGATCCAATTCTCCCTGAAAAATCGCTGACTGGTGCCCCCGCCCGGACTTGAACCGGGATATACGGTTTAGGAAACCGCCGCTCTATCCAGTTGAGCTACGGGGACGGAATACGCGCCAGACGCTCCTAGATTTTCAAGAACGTGGCTAGCGTTTTTCCTGGGCATGCCCGGCCCTTGAGATGCGCCCCAACGCGCCGGGGGAATGCGCGGACGGCCCCGGCCTCGTCCTTTCCTCTCAATAAGCCAGCACAATGCCGATGTGCCCGCGCGAGCTACGGCTTAAATCGGAGACGCCGCTCCGTTTGAGCTGCCAGCCGTAATCTGCGCGCAGGTTGAAATGTCCGCCGAGACTGTAACGGAAGCCGACACCCGCGCTCGCCAGCGTCAGGTGCGCAAGTTCACCGGGCAGGCGTTCCTTGCTTTGCACCCAGCCGTAATCGACAAACACCAACGGCTCGAAGCGGCCGGGGCCCGATCCGGTTTTGACCCCGAAGGCCCAGTTGAGCTTCGGTCCGTGCAGTTCATTCACGAGCACAAATCCATCGTCGCCGTTGGCTTCGCGCTCTTCGTAGCCGCGCAGGCTGTTGGCGCCACCGATCCCGAGTTGCTCGCTGCCGACCAAATTGACACTGGCCAACTGCACCGTGCCGCGCGTGAGCCACCCAAAACCAGCCGGCAATTTTCGCAGGCGCTCGAGTTCGAGCCGCGCATACGCATAATCGGGACGGGCAAAGGAGCGGGCCGCTTGGTAGGCGGCCGTCTTGTTCCCGGCCGTAAGGCCGCCGGGACTGAGGGCGAGCGTAACCTCCACTGAAGTCGCCCCCAGTTTGTCGAAACGGTTCGCGCTGAAGGCGGCGATGGTCTGGATCACGTCGTTCTCTTGGGCAAAAACCTGCATGCCACCAAAGGCGAGATTGTTGTTGCTGCGCTTGAAATCCACGCCGGCGGTGAGCGTCCGCGTCCAGTGGCCCGACCCGCCCAGCGGCACCCGGTAGCGGGCACTGAACTGCCACGCGCGGCCATCAAGGGAGAAGATGCCCCCAGCCAGGTCGGGCTGGCTGTCGGCGTGGCTCCCGAACAACGTGAGTGTGTGCCGCGAGGCCGGAAGGGGGACGATGTAGCTGGCGGAGTGCGCGACCAGTTTCTTGAAGTCGGGGCTGGCGCTGAGCTGGTAGTTCAACTGCTCGTCGCGACCAAAGGCGTTGGCCCAGTTTGCGCCGACGAGCACGCGATCATGGCCGGTGAGGGCGTTGCCGGAATCCTCGTAGCCGGTGTAAACACGCAACGGATAACGGTCGCGCGTGCGCAGAACGACGTCGGTTTCGCCGGGTCCCGTCCCGCGGGTGAAAACAAGGTCAACCTGCCGGAAGGGGTTTTGGTTGATCCACGCCAGATCGGCGAGCAGCGGCCCGCCCTCGATGACCTCGCCGGCACGCGCGCGGACAGAGGACGTGATCTGCTCGGCGGTGAACCACTTGTTGCCCTCGGCGCGAACGCGACCGAGGCGTCCCTCGGTCACGAGGATCTGCACGGTGCCGGTCGAGATGTTTTGCTCCGGCACGAGCACATCGACCACCGGTCGGCCATGTTGACGGAAATAGAGCACGACCTCGCGCGTCAGCCGATTGAGTGCGCGCAGGGTGAGCGGCTGGCCGAGATACGGCGTGGCGAGCGAGCGGAACTCCGGAGTTTCAAGCAGCGCGAGCTCCGGAACCTGCAATCCTTCCACCGTCACCCCGGCACTTTGCAATTCAGTCCGGCTGGTCAGGAATACCAGTCCGCTCAAAACCGGCGCGAGCACCTGATCGTCGGCCTCCGGCGCGGCGGGGGCGGCGGATTCGGGCAGCCGCGGCGCCGGGGCCAGAGGCGGCGTTTTCGGCGCGACCTGCTCATAAGTTTGGGCGCTGGCCGCCGCAGCGAGGACAAACGCTGCGAGCGCACCGGGACAAAAACGAGGAAAGCCAATCATGGGGAAAAACGACTGCGGCGGGAGCCCGGAGGGCAATGCGTGTTCAAATCAGTCCGTGGGATTGGGACCGGCCGCCGGATCCGCGGGCTTCCGGTCGACCTTGGCGCGGACAATGTTGAACTGCGGATTATCCGAATCGGAGAATTCGCGATAGCTGGACCCGAGGGCGGTGTTGCTCTCCTCCTGCTGGCGCGACGCGGCGAGCGCCTCGTGATAGACTACATTGAAGCCGCCCATGTTCACCGTCGATTCGCGGAAGAGGCCGGGCTCGTTCGGTTGCGCCGGGTTGATCCTGCTGCCGCCTGATCCGTCGGCGAACGAGGTGACGAGCTCGAAGCCGCCGAGGTTAAGCGCATTGGTCGAGGCTGCGCCGCCGACGACGGAGCCCCCGGTGACTGCCGTGGCGCTTCCGAATCCCGGAAGACCGGTGGCCTGGCCCAGTGTGAGCGCGAGCCGCCCGTCCGTTGAACCGGCACCACCGCCCGCCACGGTGAGAATGCCACCCGGCGAATTGACCGAAACGAGGGTGAGGCGGTCGCCCAGCAGGATCACCGCGAATTCCGGCGTGAGCACGGGCTGCTGGTTGATCGTGGCCACCGTGGCGGGCGTCGCGCCGCCCGCCACAGTGGGGGCGACAACGCGCAGGGTGCCGTTGACGAACACGAGCGTGTAGTTGGCCGCCGTCGCACCAAGGGGCACGATGAAATACTCTCCGACCGCGCTCGCCGCCGTTGCCGACGTGTTGAAGAGGAGGCCGCTCACGACGGCGGAGGTGTCGTTGTTGACGAAACCGCTGAAGGTAGCGGTGAAAGCCGGATTGGCCGCGCCAAACTCGCGGGAGGCGTTCGACGCGGTCAGCGTGAGCGGAGCGCGGTCGATCGTGAGCGTGCCGGGCACGAAGGTGAGCGAATAGTTTGGCGCAGTGGCGCCGGACGGCGTGATGGCATAGCCCCCGACCCCGGAGGTCGGTGTCGCCGGTGTGCTGAAGACGAGGCCGCTCACGACGGCGGAGGTGTCGCCATTGACGAAGCCGCTGTAGCTCGCGCCGAACGCCGGATTGGCCGCGCCGTAAAGCCGCTGGACGTTGTTCGCGGTGAGCGTGAGCGCGGTCGGCGAGATTGTGAGCGTGCCGGGCACGTAGCCGATCAGGTAGGTCGAGGGCGCGGTCGCGCCGAAGGGCGTGATCGTGAAGGTGCCGACGTTGCTGCCCATCGTCGCCGTGGTGCTGAACTGCAGGCCGGTCACGCTCGCGGCGGTGTCGCCGTTGACGAAGCCGACGAAGCTCGCGGTGAAGGTGGGCAGGGCCGCGCCGTAGGTCTTGATTTTGTTGTCCGCCGTGATCGTCAGGAGATTCTGGCCGACAGCGAGGATGCCGCCGACGAAGGTCAGCGTGTAATTCGAGGCGGTCGCGCCGCTGGCCGTGATCGGGTAACTGCCGGTGGGCGAACTGAGGGTGGCCGTCGTGGCAAGCGACAGGCCGGAGACGACGGCGGAGGTATCGCCGTTGACGAAGCCGGTGTAGGTGGCCGTCAACGCGGGGTTCGCGATGCCCGGAGCGCGCGACTTATTGTCGGCGGTGACGGTGAGCGGGGCGGGGTTGATCGAGAGGGCGGTGGCATTGCCGACGGCCTGAGCGAAGACGTAGTTGCCATTGTTCGCAGTGAGACCCGAGCCAAGAATCGCGTAGCCACCGATATTGTTCGCTGCGGTGGCGGTGCTGGTGAAGGCCAAGCTGCCCGCCGTGGCGGTGGTCAGCGTCTCGCTGTTGACGAAGCCGGTCACGGTGCCGCTGAAACCCGGATTGGCGGAACCGTAAAGCCGGTTGGCGGCGTTGGCGGCGTAAGTGAGTGTCGCGGGCGTGATGTCGGAAAGGTCGGTGGTCGTCGCCGTGTAGTTGTAGTTCTGCTGGTCGCCGCCGGTGAGCGCGACGCCGTTCAGCGTGACGGTCTTGCCGGTGCCGACATTCTTTGTGTCGAAGGTGGCGCCGGTATTGGAAAAGCCCACGGTATCGCCTGAGACGACGCCAGAAAGCGTGCCGGACGTGGCGATGATGGCGGTGGTCGTGCCGTCGTAGGTTTTGTTGTTGGAGGCAAAGCCGGCGATGGTGAGAGCCTTGGGGGTCACGCTGACCGACGAGTTATTCGTCGCGAGCGCGTTGTAATTGGTGGAGACAGCGGCGCCGGAGTTGCCGGTGCCAAGGGCGAGTCCGGTCACGCTGGCCAAGGCCTGGTTGGTCTGCACGTTCTTCGTGCCCAGGTTGCCGGAAGCACCGGCGCCGGTCACCGTGAAGGTTTCACCGTTCACGCCCGTCGCGGTGAGATTGCTACCCGCGAAAATCGTGGTGCCGTTGTAAACCCGCGTGCCACTCAGGATCAAATTGGCCGGGATGATGGTCAATGTGCCGGGCGCAAAACTGAAGGCGTAATCCGCGCTCGATGCCAGCGTCCCCGCGGCGGCCGTGATCGCAAAGGTGGGGCCCGAGACCGGGCTGGTGGCGGTCGCCGGGCTGGTGAGCGACGCCGCACCCGACAGTCCGGCAGTCGTCGCGGTGTCGGTGACGCCATCGTCGGAAATGAAACCGGTGGTCGTCACGGTGAACGCGTCGCCGGCACCGTAGGCGCGCGACTGATTGGCTGCGGTCACGGTGAGGGTCGGCTGCGAGCTGTAGATCAAATGGTTGCCGGCGGCGATGGTCGCGGGCGCATTCCCCGCGAAAGTTTTATTGTAGAGACGGGGCGAGGTGGAGCCGGCCGCGGCGGTGAGACCGTTTTCGGTCGAACCGGCGGGTGAGGTCGAATAGACGAGCCAGCGGCCGCTGCCGGCATTGAGCGCGGTGGAGCCCGAGTTGTTGACGAAATTCTGTCCTGCTGCCAGAATAAGGGCATCTCCTGCGCCGTTGGCGGTAACCGCGTTATTCAAGGTGATGTTTGCCGCTGCGCCTGTTGATCTAACAAGAATGGTGTTTGAGGCTGTCAGCCCTGCTGTATTCACTGTGCCTATGATCAAACTGCCTGCCTGACTATAGTTGACTGTGCCTGTATTTCCCGCAAGGGTGGTTACGGCATTGCCGATATTCGTCAGAGTGTATATTCCGCCTGGGCCGATGAGTTCAAGTCCGGCTGCGGTGATGGCTGCGGTCTGCGTTACTGCGCCGGTTGTGCGGAGGGTAAGGTTGTTGGCTCCCATAGCCAGCAGGTCGGTGATGCTGATCCCGTTGCTTCCTGCGCCAGGATTACGTAGTGTCAGGTTGTCATTAAAATTATATCCTGTGCCTGCCCCTGCTCCATCGCCGAATGTTATCAGCCCTGTGCCGTCAGCCCTGCCGATGGTGATGCTGGCAAAGCCGTTTGATATTAGATTTAACTCTGCGGTAGAAAGATTGAATATTCCTGCGCCACCTGCAATGCCGCTCGTGGTTACGGCATTAAGAGGCTGGAGATAGAGATTGCCCGTGCCTGATATTGTTTGGTTGGAAAGGGAGATGCTGTCGGTGCCAGTTGCAGTATGGGCGGTAAGGGTAATATCGCCTGTGCTGGAAGCACCGCCGATGAGGTTAGGACCACCAGCACCACTTGAAAAGATTCCAGCGCTGATGCCAGCGCCGCTACCCACAAA
>JAUXOH010000031.1 GCA_030682505.1 Candidatus Didemnitutus sp.
GTGCCCGGCGGGCCGGCAAAAGTGAAGCCTCGGAAGCCGTTCAGACGCTGTGCGGCAAGATGGAGCAATTGCAGACCACCTTTGAGGGCGCACGGCTCCGCAACGAATCTTTTGTGAACGAAGTCCGGCGGACCGCGGCCAAGGCGTTTTGGGCATCGCGTGACCCGCGCGTGATCACGGACACCTACTTTGCCGATGAGCCAATGCACGCGGTAGCAGCACGGGTGCCGCGCATCCATCCGCCGTGGTGGGGCGCGTTCCATCACCGCCTGCAACAGGTCTTTGCCCACGGGCACCCTGCCGAGGGCTACTTGCTCGATGAACTGCCCGGCCTGCGCCGTCAGGCCACCAAGTTGACGGTGGAGGCAACCGTTGCCGGCTGGTGGCAAAACAACCAAGCCCGCTGGGGTTGGTTTGCCGAGGCTGAGCCGCACTACCGTATGCTGTCGCTGCGGGCCGACAAGAAGGCCCGTGAATTGGTCCGCTGGTTCAACGCAACGGCGCCCGGCTATCTCACCGATCAAGCCGTGCGTGTGTCGCTTCAGGCCGATTTGACGGATCGCCTGCGCGAAGCCGATCCGTGGTCAGTGCCGGCACCGGACAGCCGGTCCATGCTTTCCTGGGGCGAACACGGACCCAACTGAGTGTGCGCTGCGCGGGCTCCTCCTGGAGTCCCCATCCGGTCAGGCTGGTGGCATGGAATTTGTCGTCCCCGCTGCGGGCATCGAAGCCGCGCTTGCCACCATCGCCGGTTGGCCAGCGCCCGGTTTCGCCGTGCGCCTTCTTCGTTTGGCCGGTTTGCGGCCCAGCTCGCAATCGAGCCAGCGCCGCATGGTCTCGCGACCGATCTCAATGCCGAGCAGTCGCAGGCCTGACGCCAGAGTCTCTGGCGAGTCGCCAGCTTGGTGCAGGCGCAGCAGTTCCTCCCGATGCGACGTCAGTTGTGCCGTCGCGTGGTTGCGTGGATGCCGCACCTGCTCCACCGCCTGGGCCAAAGTGGTGGGCCGAGGAGTAATCAGCGGGGAGTATGCGGGTTGCGACATGGGAGCGTATGGGGAACGATATGTGCGACACCCGGGTGGCGCAAGGGGAGCGCCTCAGGCGCACTCTAAGCGGAAACGCTTGGACGTTGGTGTCCTTACCTATTCATTTGTTTTATCTTTGTTGGATGAAGCAGATTTCTTTTTGGGTTTATCCGTTGGTTGGTGCATTGGGTTGGTCGATTGCTTGGTCCTGGTTCCTGGTGTTTTCGATGAATTGGTTTCGTTGAGTCGTTGGTTTCCTGGATTACTTGGTCATTTCCCAGGTGGGATTATCCTTGGTTCCTTTGATCCAGGTTTGGTTGTTGGAGGTGGCAAATGCTGACGATTCGCACCTGCAAGGCCTTCAGCAAAGCTTTGGGCGAATACCTCCGCCAGGCCGACTACTACGCCCAGGGCATGAAGGTCGAAGGCACCTGCCACGGCCAGCTCTGCGCTGCCGTCGGCCTCGCCGAGGGGGCCACGATCAGCGACGAGGCCTTTGAGCGGGTCGCCAGTAATCACCACGCGCTGACCGGGCAAAAACTCACCGAACGGATGGCGGCCGGCCGCCGGGCCGGCTATGATGGCACGTTCAACGCCCCGAAGTCCGTTTCCATCCAAGCCTACCTCGGCGGCGACGAGCGGCTGATCGCCGCCCACGAAACCGCCGTCAATAAAGCCTTGCGCGAACTGGAAACCTTCGCCTGTCACCAGGATGGTCGCGGGGTCAACAAACGCTACGTCACCTCCGGGGCAATCGTCGCCGCCGTGTTCCGGCACGGCGAAAGCCGGGCCCTCGACCCGCACCTGCATTCGCACGCGTTCATTTTCAATGTCACTCGAAGTGATTCGAAGGGAGGCCGGCTGCTGGCCCTCGAAAGCTCGAATATCTTCGAACGGACCAAGTATTTGACGGAGGTTTACCGGAACGCACTCGCCCGCGAGGTCCGGCAACTCGGCTACCAGATCGAACGCCGCTCGAACGGCTTCGAACTGGCTGGAATATCTTCGGATTTGCTCGAACGATTTTCGAAACGCGCCCAGCAACGCGACCAGGCTATTGCCGCCCGCGTGGCCGAACTCGGTCGGGAGCTCTCCCGCGATGAAATTGCCGTCCTCGTCCGTGAAAACCGTGCTGCGAAGCAATATGAGCTGACACCGGATGAAGTCCGGCAAGGCCAGCTTGTCCAGGTGAACGAGGGCGAACTTGCGCAACTCCAGGCCCTCAAGGTGGGCGTCCCTCGCGCTGCCCCGTCCGAGACCGTCAACCTGTGCGACGCCATCGCCCGGACCACCGAGCACCTGTTCGAACAGCGGACCGTCGTGTCGGAATACGAGTTCACGGCGGCGGTGTTACGGGAGACCTACGGCGCCCATTCCCTTGCCGAGGTCAAGGCCGCCCTGGCGGCCGACAGCCACCTGTTGCGCGCCAACGACCAAGTCTCCACCCAGGCCGCCCTCGACCTCGAGCGCAACCTCATCGGTCAACTCAATGCAGGGGTCGGCGTGCATGATTCCGGCTTCGGCTTTGTGCCCTCGGACGAATCCACCCACCTCTCCCGCGAACAGCGTCAGGCTGTCGAAAGGACGCTCGATTCACGTGACGCCGTGACGGTCCTGCGCGGCCGGGCCGGCAGCGGGAAGACGCAGACCCTCGCCACGCTCATCGAGGGTGTGACGCGTTTTGGTCGGAACGTGTCCTGCTTTGCGCCTAGCACCCAAGCCGTGGAGGTTCTCCAGCGGGACGGGGTGAATCAGGTGTTGGCCGGCCGGGCTTCCGCTGGCGCTGTCCTTGAGGCCGCCGCCACCGTCCAGCGCCTGCTGGTCGATCCCGCTTTGCAGCAATCCCTGAAAAACCAAGTGGTCGTCGTTGATGAATACGGCCTGTTGTCCACTCGGCAGCTCAAGCAACTGGTGGACATTACCACGGCTCAAAACGCCCGGCTGTTGCTTGTGGGTGATTCGGCGCAGCACAAAAGTGTCGAGGCCGGGGATGCCGCCCGCATCATCGAGCGGGAAACCCGCATCCGGGTCGTGGCCCTCAGCGAAGTCCACCGGCAAGCCGCCAACCCGGCCTACCGGAAGGTGGCGGAGGATTTGGCCGCCGGCCGGCTCACCGCCGGTCTGCGCAAACTGGACCGGATGGGTGCCATCGTGGAAATCGAATCCCCCTCGGCCCGCCGTCAGCGCATGGTTGAGGAATGGTTCCGTGCCTCTGCCGAAACCAAGCAGGTCCGCACGCGTGACGGGATGCAGGAGCGCGCGAAAACCGCCCTCATGGTCGCCCCGACTTGGAATGAAATTGACGCCCTCAACCTCGAAGCCCGCCACCGGCTTCGCGCCAACGACAAGTTGACCGGCCCTGACCGTGATTTTGTCGCGCTGCGCTCCAAGGATTGGACCCGCGCCCAGCACAAAGATCACCGCAACTACCAGCCCGGCGACATTTTGGTCGCCCACAAAGCGACGAAGCATTTCGCCAAGGGCGACGAACTGCGCGTGATCCGCCGGGAGCAACGCCGGCTCATCGTGGTTGGCCGCGCCCGGGAAGTGTCCGTGTCACCGCGCCAGTCCGGCCTGGCTTGGACCGTGTGCGAAGAGCGCACGACTCCCGTCGCAACCGGCGACCGGCTGCGGCTCCGCTCAATCGCTCAGGTCCAAACCCCGACCGGCCAGGTCCGCCGGCTGGCCAACGGCAGCATGGTCACCGTCCAATCCGTCAACGCCTCCGGCCAACTCGTCCTACAGGACGGCTCCACCCTTCGCTCCCGCCAAGTG
>JAUXOH010000034.1 GCA_030682505.1 Candidatus Didemnitutus sp.
AGCGTGCTGGTCGCGAGCGGTCGGAACTGGGAAAGCATCGCGTGGTTGAGCCTGCGCTTCGTGGCGGTGGGCTTCGTGCTCATCGCGGTGCTCTCACTCTTCAAACCGGCGCGGCTCGCCCACCAGTTGCGCCAACGCGGCTGGTGGGGACCGGCGGCGGCATTTTCGGGAGCGTTCAACCGGCGGAAATCCTGATAATGAAAAAATGCCTCCTCTCACTGCTCGGGTTGTTGACCATTCCGTTCGTCGGCGCGGCCACCATTAACGAGCTTCCCTCTCCAGCCAACATCGGTGCCATGGGGTCGTCTCTCGCGGTCTCACCTGATGGCTCTGTCTTCCTTTCGTGGCTGGAACCCGGGCAAGATGAAACGTGGGCGCTGAAACTCAGCCGCTTCGACGCCGGAACGCAAAGCTGGGGCGCCGCGCAACCCGTTGCGTCGGGCGCAGACTGGTTCATCAACTGGGCCGACTTCCCGAGCGTCACGCCGCTCTCCGACACCGACCTGATGGCCGTCTGGTTCGTGAACAATCCCGAGGGCGATCACGCCGGAGCCGACGGACACCACGGCGGAGGCTACCACTCGGAATACAGCCTGAGTCACGACCGCGGCGCGACCTGGTCCAAACCCCAAGCCACCTCCGGCGAAAGTCTGATCACCGAATTCACCGCGGTCCTGCCGCTCCATGACAACTCGCGCGCGCTGGTCGCGTGGCTCGATGCGCGCGCCCGCGCGGGATCACGCCCAGTTCAGCGGCTCTACGCGCAAACCCTGCTCGCCGCCGGACCGGACATGCTGGTCGACGCCTCGGTGTGCGACTGCTGCCAGTTGTCGCTGGTGCGCGTGGCAGGCGGAGCGCTGCTCGCTTACCGCGGGCGGACCGACACCGAAGTGCGCGACATCCTGCTCGCCCATTGGCGCAATGGCAAATGGGACGCTCCGCGCCCGCTGCACCACGACAACTGGGAAATCAACGCGTGTCCCGTGAACGGACCCCGACTCGCCGCGCGCGGGGAAACGGTCGCGGCCATTTGGTTTACCGCTGCGCAAGGCCTCCCTCGCGTGCAGGCCAAACTCTCCCACGACAGCGGCGCAACTTTTGGTGAACCCCTGGCCATTGATCTCGGCCGTCCGCAAGGCCGCGTGGACACGGTGCTCCTCGACGATGGTTCCGCAGTCTTCACTTGGCTGGAGCTGACCGGCAACGAGGCCGGCAAGTCCGGTGGGATTTTTCTGCGCCGACTTTCCGCCGATGGAGTCCTCGGTCAGCCCGAGATGATCGCTCCAAGCACGACGGCGCGGGCCGGTGGCTTTCCGCGCATCGTGCCTCTGGGCGGCCGCCAGCTCCTGCTGAGTTACACCGTCCAGGGGGACGAGTCACGCGTTGCAACTTTGCTCGTTTCGCTCTAGTTGCTTTTCCTTCTCTCATGAAACTCCGCCTCGTCTTCCTCTTCCTCGCCGTCCTTTCACCCGCGCTCGTCCATGCGTCGAGCGAGCAGACCGCGCCCGCTGAAAAACCGGCGGTCCAAATGCACCCCCTCACCGGCGTGGTGGTCGACGTCGTCGTCAACCGGCAGGCCCTGTTGGTGAAGCATGACGAGATCCCCGGCGTGATGCGGGCGATGACGATGATGTTCCGGGTCGAAGCCGAGGTGCTCGAGACCGTGAAGAAGGGCGACGCGATCAAGGGCCTGATGGGGCGCGACGAGCACAACCGCTGGATCCTGCGCGAAGTCGAAGTCGTGGCACCCGCAAGCTAGTCTGCTCCCCCGCAAATTCGTTTGAGCGGCGCACCGGATTCCACTCGCAACCGTCCCCCCTGACCATGAATCGTTCCGTTCTGCTCTTGCTGGCGACGACCTTCCTTTCGCCCGGCGGCGTTGCCGATGTAGTCTCGCGCGGACCCTGGTCCGGCGCGATCACGCATGAATCCGCCGTTGTCGTCGGCAAATTGGACGGTCCGGCGCAGAACGTCTGGCTCGAGCTCAGCCCGCAAGCGGACTTCGCCGCGGCGCAAACCTTCGCCCCGAACACCCCGGCTGCCGACCAAGCGCCGGAAATCGCGCGCATCGAACTCCGCGGACTCAAGCCGGACACTGTTTATTATTATCGGTTTTGTTCCGCCGGAAACGCGATGGACGAAGATGACCACCGGAGCACGGGCACGTTTCGCACCTTTCCGATCCCGGGTTCGGTGGCCTCTTTCAAGTTCGCCTTCTCTTCCTGCGGTCGGACGGGGTCAACCCATGCCGTTTATCGGCAGATCAAGGCGCAGCAGCCCCGTGTTTTTCTGACAATCGGCGATCTCCATTACGAAGACATTGAGCGGGACCACCGCGAAGCCTTCCGCAGCGCCTACGATTCCGTGCTCGGCTCCAACTCCCAGCGCGAGCTCTATCGGTCCGTGCCGATCGTCTACACGTGGGATGACCATGATTTCGGACCCAATGGTTCCGACCGGCATTCGCCCAGCCGCCTTGCTTCCCTCGCCATCTACCGCGAATACGTGCCGCATTATCCGCTGGAGGCGCCGGAACCGGACGGCCCGATCGCCCAAGCCTTCACGCTCGGCCGGGCGCGGTTCATCGTGCTCGATTGCCGCAGTGCGCGCGACGCGGCCGGGCAACCCGATGATGCCGACAAGACCATGCTCGGTTCGTGGCAGAAAGCGTGGCTCCAGCGGGAACTTCTCGCGGCCAACCGCAAGTTCCCCCTGATCTTCATTGTGAGCTCGGTTTCGTGGGTTTCCGACGAGACCAGCCAGCGCGACAACTGGGGCCGATTTGCCACCGAGCGCGCCGAGTTGAGCAACTGGATGGTCGATCAGGGCATCACCGGCGTGTGCTTCCTCAGCGGCGACGCCCACATGCTCGCGGCCGACGACGGGCGGAACAACAATTACGCGCGCAACGGCGGCCCCAATTTTCCTGCGCTGCAAGCGGCACCGCTGGATCGATCCGGGTCGATCAAAGGCGGGCCCTGGTCCGTTGCGCCGGTGCTACCGGAGCCGGGCGAAGGTCAGTTCGGACTCGTCGAGGTCGACGATCGGGGCGACAAGATCCACGTGCTTTTTCGCGGCCTGAATCAGGAGGGTGAAGAAAAGCTGCGCCTGGAATTCTCCGTCGCCGGCGAGTAACGTCGGCAAGCGGGCGAGGCCTACTTCCAGTTCAGGATCAGGCTCGTGAAGTAGGTCGTGTCGAGATTGGCGGTGCCGGGCACGGGCGTGCTGTTGTAGTCATTGGCGACCCCAATCCTGAGTTTCCACAAGCTCGCGCTGATGGGTAGTTCGAGCGCCGACTCGTGTTGAATGCGGTAATTGCCGAAGTCTTCAAACGTGGGCGTATAGCTGAGCGCCTGCGTCAGTCGCGACGTGCGAAACTGGTAACTGTGCTGGAGGGCGAGATCGAGACCGGGCGACTCGAAGTTCGTGCCCGTGACGGAGCTTTCATAGAGGTAGTTCACACCGACGCGGGCCTCCAGGTCCTGCGCCTCGGTTTTGCGCCACTTGCGCGCCAAACCGAAGGCCGTGGTGGAGCGAAGATCGAGTTGCTTGATCTTGTCCTTTTCAATTTCCGAACGGACATACCAACCGTTGGCGCCTGACACGCCACTGAAGGCCGAGTAGTCCGCGCTCGCTTTCTGGCGGTTGGCGGTTTCGACGCCGTTGTCATCGGCGCGCTCAGCCGCGAGGGCAAAGACCAGCTTGTCCGTCGCACTCTCCAGAGTGGCCTTGAAGCTGACCGCGGCGTTGAGTTTTTCGCTGACTCCCGTGCGTCCCGTGACCGCCACCGAGGCCTCGTAGGCCCAGATGCGACGCGCTTTCTCCGCCAGGGCCTTGGCCGCCCGCGTCTCCGGACTGTCCGTCCCCATTCTCCAGAGGGCGGCAACCTTGCTCGTGGCCGCGCTCATTTGGCCGTCCGCGGCAACCACCTTGATGCCGCCTGCAGAACTTTCGACCTTGCCGAGAACGGTGCTGCCGGCCGCGAGCGCGACATGGACTGCCTCGTCGGTCGCAAAGCTCTTCACGTTATCCTGGCCGATCTCGATCGTGCCGGCGAAGGTGGTCTCGACCTTGAACTTCCCGTCAGCGGCGGAAACGATTTTGCCGAACACCACCGAGCCATCGCTTAATTCCAGACGGTCAGCCGTGGCCGGCGCCACTACGACGAGTGATAGCGTGAGCCCCAACAGGATTTTTTGGCAGGTAGTCTTCATAAAATTCAGCTCCACCTTACTGGGGGGTTTGCCCTAGTTCCAAGGAAAACTTGTTATTCAACTCTCCGTCAGACCTTTTCTGCACCTGCTTACCGGTTGCACCATGCGAAGGAGATGATTGAAAAGCTCCATGGGCACACGCGCTTGTTTTTCGACCTCTCTCTACCATGAGCCTTTGCAAAAGGCAGGTCTCGATCGATTTAACACCGAACTCGCCGACGAGTGTCGGAAGATCCGCGACTACGATGTCGCCGGCCGCAAATGGTCGGAGAAAAACTATCCGGGTGGCTACACGTCCTACGCCACGTTGAACCGGCTGCATGAATTCTCGTCCACTTTTGCCGCCCTCGAACGCAAGTTGACACGTCACGTCCGGCGCTTCGCCGCCGAGCTCGATCTGGATCTGCGCGGCCGCGAGGTTTTCATGACGGACTTCTGGGTGAACATCATGCCCGAACATTCCGCGCACAGCCTGCACCTGCACCCGCTGTCCTTTGTTTCCGGCACCTATTATGTCGCCACCCCGAAAGGGTGTCCCGGTCTGAAATTTGAGGACCCGCGCCTGAGCAAATTCATGGCCGCACCACCGAAGCTCCCCAAGGCGCGCCCCGCCAACCAGACGCACCTCACCTACCCCGCCAAGGCCGGCTGGGTTCTGCTCTTCGAAAGTTGGTTGCGCCACGAAGTCGCGGCCAACCGCTCCAAGGCCGAACGCATCAGCGTCAGTTTCAATTACAACTGGCGCTGAGGTCCGCCGCGCTCAACGCCCGAGCTCGGCGATCTGGTCGGACTCGATGGGCACCGATGGCGCAAACCGTCGATCAACCGCGCCGCGCACCATCGCCCGCGCCACCGTGGCGGCGGAGATCGAACGGTATTTGCGCCAGCGACCGCGCAACAGCGGCCCGACCGCACCAAGCACAACGGCGCCGATCTTCTCACCGAGCCGGAATTCCGCGCGCGGTCCACGCAACAAACCCGGTCGAAAAATCGCCAGCCTCGCAAAGCCCAACACGCGCAACGCCTCCTCGGTTTCTCCCTTCACCCGGTTGTAGAACACCCGCGAACCCGCATCCGCCCCGAGCGCCGAAACCGTGAAAAAACTCCGGACCCCACCGCACTGCACCGCCCACGCGAACGCCAGGACCGCTCCATGGTCAACGGCCCGGAACGCCTCCGCGGCGCCCGCCCGCTTCAGCGTCGTGCCGAGGCAGCAAAAGGCCACGTCTCCCTGCAGCGGTCGGTCCAATTGGTCGAGCGCGTCGAACTCCGCGATCACCTGCACCAGCTTCGGATGCTCCACCCCGAGCCGGCGCCGTCCCACCGCCACCACCCGCGTGAAGGCCGGATCCGCCAGCAATTCGCGCAACACGCATCCTCCCACGAGTCCGCTCCCGCCGGCGAGGATTGCAGTTGCCATGCCCGCAGCGTGCGCGGCAGTCGCGCGGAGGCAACCGCATGCTGGCCTTCCCGGCGGAATGGGCTTTTGTGACCCGATGCTGGTGATCCGACGCATGGACGATGGGAAGCGCTCTTACACGGCGATGTTTCTGCCGGGCCAACCCGCGCGGATTTTTCCCACCAGCGACCAGGAACACGCGCGCGTGCTGCAGATCTTCAAGCAGGACAAACCCTACGAACACGTCTGGAACGATTTCACCGAATTCCAGATCGGCCCGACCGTGAGAGAACGCAACGCCGCGCGAGTTCCGCGACCCTGACCCGTCCCATTCCTCCCCCGGCGCCCACTTCACCGGCGCGCGTGCGTGCTGCGTTGAATGACACGTATTACGTGTCATTCCCTCCGACGGTCGCTGCCGTGGGTTCCTGCTTCTAGGGGGCGAGGGCGTGCGCCTCGCAGGCGCGCATCACGCGGAGCGTGTTCTGACCCCAGAGCTTGGCCAGATTCTCCTCGGACCAGCCGCGTTGGCGCAGCGCCGCGGTGAGGTGGGGAAAATCGCTCACTTGATCGAGACCGTGCACGCCGCCACCACCGTCAAAATCGCAGCCGATGCCAACATGATCGATGCCCGCCACCTGCACGGCATGCTCAAGATGCCGGATGTAGTCGTCCAAGGTGCACGTGTGTTGCGCCAACTCCTTCTCGATCCGCTGCCACTCGGCACTGATCATCGCGCGCGCCTCCGGTGTCAGTTCGATGTTGCCGACGCGGAGTGAAAATTCGGTGAGCGCCTCCGTCAATGGGGACTTCGGCGCCTCCACCACGGCGATCGGCAGTGCGTTGATCTGGATCACCCCGCCCTTGGCCGCGAGCGCCCGGAGCAGGTCATCGCCGATGTTGCGCGGGTAGTCGCACACGGCGCGGCAACCGGTGTGGGTGAGCAGCGGCGGCGTCAGCGAAACCGCGAGCAAGTCGCGCAGCGCGTCATCGGAGGCATGCGACGCGTCGAGCACGATCCCGAGGCGATTGCACTCCGCCACCACCGCGCGGCCAAACGGACTCAAGCCACCCCACTCCGGCGGACGGGGATCGGTGGAGGAATCCGCGACGTCGTTGTGCAGGATGTGATTGAGTCCGAGGATGCGCACGCCGAGCGCGTGAAACTTGGCGACGTTGCCCACCTCGAGCCCGAG
>JAUXOH010000038.1 GCA_030682505.1 Candidatus Didemnitutus sp.
AACTTGCCCGCCAGCGTTCATATTCTTGATTTGGTTGAACGCCTGCATCCCACGCCCGCGGTCGGTGGCACGCCCCGCGGATTGGCGGTCGCCGCCATCGATCGCCTCGAGCCTTTTGCTCGCGGGCTTTATGCCGGGACCTCCGGTTGGGTGGATCACCGCGGTGGCGGGGAGTTCTTCGTCGGGCTGCGCTCAGCACTGGTCGAAGGCTGCACCGCCACCGCCTACGCGGGCGCCGGGATTGTGGCGGGCTCGGATCCGGAGAAGGAATTTGCCGAAACCGAACTGAAGTTCAAAGCTCTCATCGAAGCCCTGACCAACGCATGAGCCGCAACTCTCCTTTCGATTTTCGCAACGTGAATGCGCTGTGGGGCAGCGTCTTCGTTGAAACCTTGGTCCGACTTGGCTTGCGCTACGCCGTTATCTCTCCCGGATCGCGCTCCACGCCGCTCACCGTTCAATTGGCGAAGCATCCGGCCATCGAGGCGATCCCGGTGCTGGACGAGCGGTCAGCCGCATTTTTCGCGATCGGACTCGCGCGGCAAACCCAGCTGCCCGTCTTGTTGCTGTGCACAAGTGGCACGGCCGGCGCGAACTACTTTCCCGCCGTGATTGAAGCCCGGGAGAGCGGCGTGCCGTTGCTCGTGGTCACTGCGGATCGTCCGCCGGAGATGCGCGAATGCCGCTCGGGACAAACGATCGACCAACAGAAATTGTTCGGCTCGCACGTGAATTTTTATCACGAGTTCGCCGTACCGGAGGCCAGCGTGCCGACGTTGCGGTATCTGCGGCAAACCCTCGTCCATGCCTGGCAGCGCGCGCAATCGTCTGGCGGGGGTCCGGTGCATTTGAACGCACCCTTCCGGGATCCGCTGCCGCCAGTCGCCGATCAGCTGGCGGGCAAATTGACGCTCGAATTGAACCAGAAATTCTTCGCGGGCATTGAAGCGAGCGCACGGCAACCGGCGCAGCGGGTCAGCTCGGTGCGTTTCAGTGGTCGGGGCATCATTGTGGTGGGACAAGCCCGACCCGTCGACGACCGCGCCTACGCGCGGGCCGTGGGCAAATTGGCCCGTCGACTCGGCTGGCCGGTGCTCGCCGACGCGCTCTCGCCCCTGCGCAATTGCGCCAAGGAGATTCCCGGCTTGGTCACGAGCTACGACCTGCTCGCTCGTTCGGACAAGATGCGCTCAGCCCTGCAGCCCGATCAAGTGCTTTGCCTGCATGACTGGCCAACGAGCAAGGCGCTCCGGCAATGGCTGCAAGCGTCGGACGTGCCCGTTACTTTCGTGACCGAGCGTTTGGATAATCCCGATGCCCTGCACAGCCGCACGCGGGTGTTGCCGACCACGGTCGAAGCCTTGGTGACGGGCAAACTCAGCGTGCGCCGCGCCCCAAGTGCCTGGACGCGCACGTGGAGTGAGGCCGGGAAAAACGCGAGTCGCGCCCTCAAACGCGAACTGGGGAGGACGGACGACCGGTTTGAAGGTCACGCGAGTGGGTTGCTGCCGCTCGCACTTCCGGCGGGAACCAGCGTGATGTTGGCCAACAGCATGCCGGTGCGGGATGCCGAGTATTTTTGGCCGGCGAACAACCGCGCTCACCGCGTGCATTGCAACCGCGGCGCCAACGGCATTGACGGCACGCTGTCCACCGCGCTCGGACTGGCCCATCGGGGAAGCCCGACGGTCCTCCTCACCGGGGATCTGGCGTTGTTGCATGATACCAACGGCTTTCTCCTCACGAGAAAATTCAAGGGCAGCCTGACGGTGCTTTTGATCAACAACAACGGGGGCGGCATCTTTGAACATCTGCCAGTGGCGGAATTCCAGCCGCCCTTTGAAGAGTTTTTCGCCACGCCCCAGTTCATCGATTTCAAGCAACTCTGCGCGACCTATGGGGTGTCGCATCGGGTGGTGCGGAACCGCGCCCACCTCGAACGCCTGTTGCGTCAACTGCCGGTCCGGGGTGTCCGCGTCTTGGAAATACCCACCGATCGAAAACGCGATGCCGCGTTTCGCAAGGCGTCGTTCAGCCGTCTCGCCGCGCGACTAGGCTAGCCGAAGGGTGAAGCTTAGAGTTGGATCGGCATGCCGACCTCGATGATCTGCATCGGGGGCAATTGATAGTAGTCCCGCGCTTGGCGCGCATTGCGGCTGAGGAATGCGTAAAAATGTTTCTGCCATTCGAACATCCGCGTGTTGCCGCCCGTGATGATCAGTTCACGGTTAAAATAGTAGGTCGCTTCGTTGAGCTTCACGGGCACGCCGGCATCGCGCACCTGCTCCATCAGGCCGGCGACATCGGGTGATTCCATATAGCCGTAGTGTCCGATCGCCCGCCAGACGCCGTTGCCAATTTCCGCGGCGGTCATCCGCTCGCTGGCGGGCACCAAGGGCACTTCTTCAGTCACGATACTGAGCAACACCACGGTCTCCTGCAGCACCTTGTTGGCCTTGAGGTGGTGAAGCAGCACCAGCGGCGTGCCCTTCGGATTGCCGGCCATAAAAACCCCGGTGCCGCGCACGCGGGTGATGTGTTCGCTCGTGGCAATGCCGCCGAGTTCGTCGTCGGTGATCTCGTTGGCGTAAATGCGCTGGAAGATCGCCGTCTTGCCGAGCTTCCAGGTGCTCATGATCGCGAGCAGGCCCACAGCAATCAGGATCGGCAACCAGCCGCCGTCGCCAAATTTGTGCAGATTGGCGGAAAAGAACGTGACATCGATCGCGAGAAAAATCGTGCAAACCACCGTCGCGCGCCAGAGAGGCCATTTCCAAGCCCGGCGCATCACCACGAATAGAACCAGCGTGGTCACTATCATCGTGGCGGTGACCGCAATGCCGTAGGCGGCGGC
>JAUXOH010000094.1 GCA_030682505.1 Candidatus Didemnitutus sp.
ACGATCCGGCGGAACAACTCCGGCCCAAGGCCTTCATTGTTCCGCCCAACCACAAACCGCTCGTCATTCCACCCTCAATCACTAAACCAAAAGTGTAACCTATGTCCTTGGACTAAATGTAACCCATGTCCGGATCATACCCTCGATTACCGGCCGGCTCAGCAATAGGGTCAGGCTTTGTAGTTTGTAGTCCATCCGAGCTTCTTTTGTAGGGCGGGGTCGGGTTGGCGCTGCCAGGCACTGGCTTGGCGGCTGACTTCGTGTAGTCCGCCCATGTTCAAGGCGGTCCCGAGCCAGCGGTTGGTCGCGGTCGTGCGGGCCTTCAGGGCGGCGGCGAGGGCCCGTTTCCAGTCGGCTGATTTGCTTGTCTGAACGAGATCGGCCGGCGTGCGGCGGAGCTTACGCAAGAGTCTGGTCAACTCTTCTTGCCAGAGGGCTTCTCTCGTCTGCTTGGTCTCGGCGGCCATCCGGCGTCCCTGTCCCACGAGTTCCTGGTTCTCCTTGATCATGGTCTTGGCGAAGTCGCTGGTCCCGATAATCCACCCCTTGGACATTTCTGTGAAGCGCTGTTTTTTCCGTTCCGATTCATCTTCGGCCAGCCAGGCGAGGTAATCGAGATATTTTCTGCGACCGGTGGGAGTGTCAGCCAGTTCGCCGGCGTGGTCCAGGGCGGGTTGGGGTTGATACCAAGCAGGTCGGAGCTTTGGATTCAGCAGCCAGCGCAGGCTGGTCCACGGGTAAGTCGGCAGGTCGGCGACGGGCCGGAGCTTCGCGCGGACGGGATTGAGATGGATGTAGTGACAGAGTGGACCCAGTCCGCCGTCGGGATCCACCAGCAGGCTCTTGTAACGGCCTTGAAAGAGGTGTCCGCGTTCGTTGCGCAGACGGTTGAACCGGGTGGAGTAAGTGCCCTGCAGCCACCGCATGCCGTCCACCAGATTGGCCCCGGGAGTGGAGACAGCCAGATGGTAATGGTTCGACATGAGGCACCAAGCGTGGACCAGCCGGCCGGTCTTCGCACACGTCTCGCCGAGGCACGTGAGGAAAGCCATCTTGGCCTTGTCCGACCGGAAGATGTCCGTCCGGTAATTGCCCCGGTTCAGGATATGATAGACCCCGGCCTCGGACTCCATTCGCAATGGTCGCGCCATGCCCCCAGTCCACCCAGTCTCTCCCCGCCGTCAACTACAAACTACAAAGCCTGACCCTATGACTTGGCCCGGATCATACCACATCCAAAGTGGATGTGTGCGCACAGAACTGCATCTCGCAGACCTCGTGAGCAGGACAAACGCACACGCTTGCTCAAGCTGAGGGCAACCGCTTCAGCGGCTAGGCATCGCGAGGCGATGCCGGCCCGGAGTATTCCTACAATTGAGGCGGCCTTCGCCTGAGATACCAAAACAATACTCCGGTTGCGGCAAGGATCACAAAGAACCACACAGAGTTCACAGCCAAACGCTGCTTCCAATAATCGGCCTCTGGCAAATTTTGACCGGCCAGCCACCAGCAGTAGGCGATGCGGTTGGCCATCAGAACCAGCCAAATCACCAATAGCCACTTAATCGGCTGGAGAATTGATTTGGTAGTCATTTTGTTAACACACTGTCCGCTTTTCGCCACGTTCCGTCCGCCCAGCGAACCATGTTGGATTGGCCTTTGTAAACCTGCGGAGTAGACCAGCTCCTGACTTTCGAGACGAATACATTACAATCAGTCATTAGCGGAAGCCACGGTCCTGTGCTAGCATTTCTCATGCTCAAGTAGGAATTGAGAGCATTGAAATCGACGTTATAGAGACGAGTGGCCATGACTCCTGGAGTGTTGTTTCGATGAGAATGGTCCTTGATGTAACCTTTGCTCAGTCCGGGGAGATCTGGAAGCCGCGACGCTTCTCCAGGAACTCCCTCGGCATTTCCGAGGCCGGCTGCAAAGACTAACTTCCCATCCTCGAAGGTAGCAAGCCACTGGTGATACTTTCCTATGCTTCCAGCGACCGTCCCGCCGAAAACATCAGCCTGTTCCTCAAACAACCACGCTTCTCGCCGCGGTTCCTTTCTCGAGCTTTCCGAATTGAACAGATGTTGAAAAGCGCTCGTGACCGCGCCATTTGCGAACTTTCCTCCACCGAGGACCGAAGCTGTGCCGCCGATAGCAGCGGCCGCCGCGGTGCGAGCGGCAATCCATCCACCTCCCTTGTCCATTTGGAAGAACCTTCCAACGCTACGGATATGCATGATACCGGCCGCTGCCGCAGAAGAAAGAAATCCATGACGGAATTGACCGCCTTGCGCTTCCGCAGCTAATCCTCCCACAGCACCGTGTGCAGCAGTTCGACCTGCCCAGTTTGCAAACATTTCGTCGGCGAAGATTCCCGATCCGTTATTGAAAATGTCCGCGATCTGACCTGCGGCCCAAGCAGTAGCTGCACCTACCGCCGCCCCGATAACGCCTGCCTTAAATGCGTCCCCGACGCTGCCTCCGTTTAGTAATGACCCAGAGAAGCCCGATGCGAAACCGCCAGCCGCGCCACCCCATATTGCGGCGGCAGTTCCGAAGCCTGCTTTAAGACCACCAAATAGTGCGCCCCACGACTTGAATACGGCCATGCCGCCTTGGGGCCCGAGGAATGCTGTAACAACGACAGCAACAACGATTCCAATAACCGCCGGCAAAATTTCCTTCAATTTGAAGTATCCGCTCGGATCGGTGGCATTCATCGGGTTGTTCCCGACGTAGCTGTAGCGATTGAAGCCCTGCGCATCCGTCGCATCGTCCACGTGTGGGTCAGCGCTCAAGAACCTCCCCAGCGTCGGATCATAGACCCGCCCATTCATGTGGATGAGGCCGAGGTCGTCGAGTTGCTCGTGGTCGGTGTAGCCGCGGGTGTAGCCGCCCGAGGCGGTGGAGCCGGTGGCCGCGTTGGTGGTGATGACGCCGTTGGTGGAGGGAGTGAGGCGCTTGCCCCAGGCGTCGAAGGCGAAGCGCTTGACGATGGCGCCGGCCTCGTTGGTGACGGCGGTGATGGAGCCGAGCCCGTCGGTGTGGAACCAGCGGGTGTCGCGCGTCAGGTCGGAGCGCTCGGTGTAAACGGCGACGCGGCCGGCGGGGGTGAAGATGTAGTGCTTGTTCTCGGTGACGGCGCCGGCGCCGGCGGGGGTGAAGCGTTCGAAGAGGGCGCCGACGTAGGTGGTGGTGCCGAGCTGCGAGGTCTGTTTAACGCGCTCGCGGCCGGCGCCGAAGGCGAACTCGCTGAACTTGCCGCCGGCCATGTCGGCGCGGAGGAGCTGGTTGAAGGAGGTCCAGGTGACGGTGCGGCCGCCGCCGAAGGCCAGGTTGCCGTTGGCGTCGTAGGTGTAGCTTTGGGCGCCGAGGGGGCCGCCAGGAACCGTGGCAAAGGCCGTGGCCAAGCCGACGGCCGGCCCGGAAATATTGGCGGGGTCGATCGAATTGGCCCAAGTCCGTCCGACCCGGGTTGTGGACATGGTGCCGAGGAAGGCAACGTTGGCGTTGGAGGCGGCCGTGCCGGTGACGCGAACGGAGTTGTTTTCCTTCCGCGTGTATTGGTTGAGCGCGCGCGTTGTAGGAGTAGCGCACGGCCTTCTCCGCAGCGTTGCTCCCATCCGTCGAGGGGCGCCACTTAAGAAGACAGATGGACCATCTCCGCGATTGACGCGTCTTTTTTTCGCGCGTTTCCTTGCCTTTCATGGGCGACACCTCTTCCGAGCAACCAACTCTTAAGTTTAAGCGCATCGTGCTGAAGCTCAGCGGCGAAGTGCTGCGCGGACGAGGCACTGAACCGATCGATGCACTGACGCTCGAAAAAATGTGCGGGCAGGTGAAGGAAATCCACGACCTCGGCGTCGAAGTCTGCGTCGTGATCGGGGGCGGTAACATCTACCGCGGCCTCCAAGGCACCAAGAAGGGAGTCGATCGCACCACCGGTGACTACATGGGCATGCTGGCCACGGTGATCAACGGCCTCGCTCTGATGGACCGCTTGGAGAAAATGGGCGTCAGCACGCGCGTGCAGACCGCCATCCCGATGAACCAGGTGGCCGAACCCTTCATCCTGCGCCGCGCCATGCGTCACTTGGAGAAGGGCCGCGTGGTGATTTTCGTCGCCGGCACGGGCAATCCTTATTTCTCGACCGATACCACCGCCGCGCTCCGCGCCTCCGAATTGCATGCCGACATCATCATGAAAGCCACGAAGGTGGATGGCATTTACGACAAGGACCCGAAGAAGAACCCCGACGCGGTCAAATACGACGAGCTCACATTCATGGAAGCACTCAAGCAACGGCTGAACGTGATGGATTCCACGGCGTTTTCGCTCTGCATGGATAACAACGTACCGATTCTGGTGTTTGACCTCAACGACGAGCACGCCATCCGCAAGGCCGTGCTCGGAGAGAAAGTCGGCACTTTGGTCAGCAACCCGCCTCCAGTCGCAGCTACCTAGTCTCAGGGCTCCGTCACCCGTCCGCAACCAAGCGGGCCTTCGCCCGCCAACTCCTCCCAACTTAAACCATTTTATGAGCACCCAAGTCCTGAACGACGCCCAGACGCGCTTCAAGAAGGCCGTCGACCACACCCTCCACGAATTCAGCACCATCCACACCGGCAAGGCCTCGCCTGCCATGGTGGAGTCCGTGATGGTGGAAGCCTATGGCTCGATGATGCCCTTGAAGGGCTGCGCTGCCATCACCACGCCCGATCCGCGCATGATTCAAATCCAGCCGTGGGACAAGGGTCTCACCCGCGCGATCGAAAAGGCCCTCCAGATGGCCAACATCGGTGTCAATCCCGTGGTCGACGGCGTGCTGATTCGTCTCCCCTTCCCGGAACTTTCCCGCGAGCGCCGGCAGGAGTTCGTCAAAACCGCGCACCGCCTCGCCGAGGAAGGCCGCGTGGCCGTACGGCACATCCGTCGTGACGCGATGGAAGCAGCGAAAAAACTCAAGAAAGAGAGTGCTCTCTCGGAAGACGATGAGAAGCGCCTCGAAAAGGACGTCCAGACTGCGACCGACCGATCGATCAAAGAGATCGACACCCATCTTGCCCATAAGGAAAAGGAACTCCTCACGGTCTAGGCGGGCCACCGGTTCGAGGAAACTCCCTCGCGACACGAGGCGAATGCGACCCGCCGAGCCCGGCGGGTTTTTTCGTTTCTTCCCTGCCGGCCCGGCGAGCCTATTTTCCGGACGGGAGTGGCGGCACCGGAATCGCGGCCTCCGTTGCAAGACGGGCAAATTCGAGCGAGAGCGGCAAGTTGCCCGTGGCATCGGCGAGTTTACGGGCCACGGTGAGAGCTTGCAGATACGCGTCGGTGGTTGGCGCTTTGGCCTTAACCAGATTCTGGAATACAACCAAGGCATCGCGGGCCGAACCGTGGCTCGAAATCAACTCCGCCGCGGTCCGGACCAGCGGCCAGTCCGCCAAGGAGATTTCGCGCAGTTGCGGCACGAAGCTCAAGGCCTGCGCCGCCCCAGCCGGATTCTCCTGCGACAATTCAAAGCGCGCTGCGACCAAGGCCAGCGAAAGGCTCGGATGCTCGCGCATGCCCTTCGCCAAGAGCACCCGTGCCTCGTTTGCCATTCCCGTTCTTTCCCAAACCGCCACCTGCCGGGCGATGACATTTCCGGCGAGCGATGCGGGCAGGCGATCGAGCCGGGCCAACTGCTCGGGGAGCGAAACCAGGAACGGCCGATAGAGCGGATCCCCAATGATCACGCTCTGCCAACTGAGCACCGGAGTTGCGAAATAGGCGGCATCGCCCAAGGTGGCACCGCGCGCCAATTGCTCGAGCAGCAGATCCGGACGGAGCGTAAATTCAAGATACGGCTCGAAGACGTTGCCAAAGGTCGCCGCGACACCCCGGGCCACGAGCGGTCCGCACCAACCCTCGCTGGAACTGCGCAGCGTGGCGGCCGAGAAACTGTGGATGTGCAGGGCAATCGCCCCCGGGGCAAAGCGGAATCCCTCCCGCAGAAACGGTCCGTTCAGGGCGCTGTGATACCAGCCGAAATACCAAACGGGGGCGTCGAAACGATCCGCGGCGTCAAAGGTGCCGGGACCGCGCTGCACGTCGCCGAAGTAACCCAAATCAGTCAGTTGCCCCCGCGTCGTTTCCAGCCAGAGGTCTCCGGTTGCATGCGGACCGCCAAAGTCCAGGTAGTAACGACCGATTGCGCCCTGTTGTTCCGCCTCCAGGGACGAGCTCACGAGCGACTTGGCATCAGCCAAGGTCGGTCCGTCGAGGCGCGCAACTTTGACGACGAACTCGGCACTGACCGGGGAAACCAAGCGCACGTTGAACAAAGGATTCGGCAAAAACCCGATGGTCGCTGACGGACTCTGCCCCAGCAAGCTGAGCTCGGAATCGACCGCCGCTCCATTGCGGCGAAATTGCTCCGGCAGGTTTGCGGCGGCGACCTCGTCAACGGTGGTAGGATCGTGGTGAATGCGCAGCGGAGTGCCCCGGCAAACCACCAGGTAAGCGATCCGATGACCCGTGAGGGCGGATTTGCGGCGCCCGTGCTCGTCGAGTTCCGCCGCCAGAAATCCGTCGAGCCACTTGCGCCGCACCAACTCGTTTTGCAAGGGCTGCCAGACCTGGTCCACAAACTCCCGCCACGTGACACTCTCCGCCTCCGGCATGGGCAGGGCGATGATATTGGCCGTCGGGATCGCGCGCTGGGCTGCGTAAAAACTGCCGAGCTCGACCGACTCCGACTGCCGCGAGTTAACCAGAATGACGGTGCGCGCCGCGAGTTCACCCACGTCGGATGCCACCAAGAGGATTGGGCCGGTCAGGCATCCGAGCACCCATACAATCGTTCGCGCGAAAGGGAGAACACTCGGAGTCACACGCTCGACTGTGCGTCGCCCCGGAAGCGAGGCGAGTTCGTTTCGCAGTCTTGCCAAGAAAGGGCCCCGTCGCTTCGTTGACAGCCCCAGCGGGTGCTCCGCCCTCTTCTCTCCCCCTTTCATGATTCTTTATCTCCTCGTCGGACTCGGCGGCGCCCTCGGCAGCATGGCGCGATTCTGGCTTTCCGCGACGATCGCCGGGCCGATGGGCGAAGCGTTCCCGTGGAGCACGTTTTGGGTGAACGTCACCGGCTCGTTCTTGATCGGGTTTGTGGCAACGATCGCGATTTCCCACGGCCGTCCGTTTCTCGACACCACGGCGCGCCAAACCTTCATGAGCGGCCTGCTGGGCGGCTACACCACCTTTTCCGCGTTCAGTTTGCAGACCTTCAGCTTGGCCCGCGGAGGAGAGTGGTGGCGCGCCGGCGGCAACGTCGCCGTTTCGGTCGTGGCGTGCCTGGTCGCCGTGTGGCTGGGATACTTGCTGGCGGCGTTGCTCAACGCCCATCGCGGCGCCTGAGCAGGTACCGCGCCACCCTTGGTTTAGTTGCCCGTCGGTTGCGCCATCTCCGCTTTCTGTCGGATCACCTGGCCGCGCAAAAAATTGTCCGGGGCAGCAGAACGCCACGCGGTGAGCCAAATATTGGCCAGCATCTGGCCCGCAACCAGCACTTGGCCCTCGATGAACGCCACCGCCTCCGCATCGGGCGGAGCGCGATCGGCCTTGAACTTGCCGGCTTGTTCCAACTGGTAGAGCGGCTCGACGAGGGAAAATTGAGCCGCCAAGTAGTCCATCGCGTGCTGAAACATGGGATCGCGTCCGTCGGAGCGCGGCTCGAGTGCGAGAGTCTGCGCCGGCGTGGCCCGCGCGGTCAAACGACCGAGGTCGAGTTTCGCACTCCGGATAAATCCCGAATCGATCCAGGAGTGGAAGCCACGCCACGTCGTATAACCCTGCGGATTGGCTCCGACCCAACCGTTGTGATGAATCGTGGTGTGAAGCGGCTGCGCCCCGTCACCAACAAAGTGACCCATCACGCCCATCATCTCGACAATGCTCGCCTGCGCTTGGGCCATTTCCTCCGGTGAGCCCAGTTCCTCCAACACCTTCAGCCGGGCGAAATTGCCCCGCAGTTTTCCGAAATATTCCGCGATGGTCCAAGGGAGGAAGCCCGACAACTCGCGCGTGCGATCGGCGTTTTGGGCCGGATCAATCGGCGGATAATTCTCCGGGTGTGCCGCCCGGCCTTGCGCATACTGCACCGCATACTCGTAACGGAAACTGCTTACTTTCGTCGCCTCGAGTCCTGCCATTTCAAAAAACTCGAGGTCAAGGTAGTGATCGGGCGCATTGCAATGCCGCGCGGGCAAATCGGGGGCACTGCGCCAGCGATCGGCCTCGCTGGATAGCCAGGCAATCCGCTCCGCCGTCGCCGGTTCGCGAACGAAGTCCGGAAAATCAGCCGGCAGTGCCGCCAGCGCGATCCGGTTGGCCGCCCGATGCCCCTCGTAATCCCACGCCATGAGCGAAGTCAGCGGCAGTGCCGCCAGGCAAATTGCCAGCCAACGAGGGGAAAATTTTGGAATCATGATCTTCAAAGGACCTAACCGGGGAGGCGTCGAAAATTACTTCGGCAACCGCCGGAGGTGAGGTTCACGGCCCGACGAGAAAGCCACAAGTTTCAATTCGCCACAACCGGGCGCATCGCCGCCACGGCCGCGGTGTAGCTGTCCACCCCACGCGCAATGGCCTCCGCGATTCTCTGCCGAAACTCCGGTGTCGCGACGCGAGCCGCTTCCGCGTCATTGGAAAGGTAAGCCGCCTCGATCAACGCTGCCGGGCAGTCGAGGAAGCGCAGAACAGCGAAGCGCGCCCGCTTGTAGCCACGGTCGGATGTCTTGAGCCCGGTGACGATTTGCCGATGGAGGTGATACCCGAGGATCACGTTGGCAAGGTCGTTGCGGTTGCCGGGAAAAGTGACGTCGGTCATGGCGTCCTTCTTGTCATCTGAAGTGGAGAGCATCGACTGCGGCGTCAGCACGTAGGTTTCCGAACCCATGACGCGGGCGGCGTCCTTGGGATCCACGGCATTGAAGTGGATGCTGAGGAAGAGATCGGCCACGGCTTGGTTGGAGAAATCGGCGCGGCGTTGCAGGTCGATGAGCGGATTGTTCGCGAAGCGGGTATCGTCCTTGCGGGTCAGCAGCACGCGATAGCCGCGGGCCTCGAGCAATTTTTGGAGGCGAAGCGCGACATCGAGCGTCATATCCTTTTCGGCCAGCTGGTGCTTGGCATTGGATTTGCCGGGATCGGTGCCTCCGTGGCCGGCATCGAGCACGATGAGCCGTGGCGGCATCGGCAGTTGCAAGGCTTGCTCGGCCGGGCGGAGCAAGGGTGCGATTGTCTTGATCAGATCCAGGCGGCTGACCCACAGACTGCCCCGATGCGCCGTGACGCGCTCGCTCAGGAAAATCCGCACGCCATTCAAAAAACAGTCACGCCCATCGGCTTCGAAAACAATCTGTTGGTTTTCGCCCGTGCTGAGAATCAGTTTTTGCTTCGGCGCATCCCACGTGGCTTGGGCGCCAAATTTTTCCGCCACATCGCGGAGGTCGACGAAATCGAGATTTCGAATTCGCGCCATGCCCCACGCGATCTGCGCTGCGGGGGGTCGGGTCGGGTCGGCACGCACTTGCGCGCAAAGATCACCGCCCCAGCCAGCCGCCGCGATCGCGGCAGTGAGAATTCCCAGGGACCGCACCGACGCCATGGGCGACAGGCGGGCCTCAGCCCTTGGAGTCATCCGCGTTCGTCGGAGCATGATTCGCTTCGCGAACGTAATACTTCGGCTTGCGCTTCCCCACCGGATTCGGCGTCAACATCACGTTGATCTGTTTGCCACTCAACTTGGGCGACGAGTCGGGGTGACCCATCGGTTCGAGTTCAGCGAGCGCACGCTTCATCACTTCGAAGCCGATTTCGGTGTGGGCCATTTCGCGGCCGCGGAACTTGAGGCGCAATTTCACTTTGTTGCCATGATCGAGAAACTCCTCGGCGTGGCGGACCTTGGTGATGAAATCGTGCTGCTCAATGCGCACGGTAAACTCGATTTCCTTGAGCTTCGCTCCCGCCGGCTTGCTGTGGGTCTGCTTCTTCTGCTCCTCGTAGATGTATTTGCCGAAGTCCATGATCCGGCACACCGGGGGATTGGCGTTCGCGGCGACCTCGACGAGGTCGAGATTGAATTGCTGCGCGAAGGCGAGCGCCTTGGCGGTGTCGAGCACGCCGAGTTGGCGGCCTTCAGGACTGATGACGCGAACCTGAGGGGACTTGATGCGAGCGTTACGGCGGATGTGCGCGTAAGGATCAGACGTGCGGGGACCGCGGTTATAGGGCGGGCGTTTGCCGCCAGAGGAAAAAGGAAGTGCCATTAATTGTTATTTGCTAAGCTGATGAGGTCGCAGGACTTTTTGCCGTGGCCTCGGGGGATGACAACCCATTTTTGAGGGAGTTGCCGGTGAGAAGTGCCGATGGAGGCGTCAAACACTGAAACTTTCGCCGCACGAGCAGGACGCTTTGGCATTGGGATTGGCGAATTTGAAGCCTCCTCCGACCATTTGATGGGAGTAGTCGAGGACGGTGCCCTTGAGGTAAAGCGCCGTCTTGGGATCGACCACGACGGCCACTCCCCCGGACCGCACCAGAATATCGCCCCGGCGCGGCTGGAGGGTGAACTTCATCTTGTAGCTCAGTCCGTTGCACCCGCCGCCGGTGATGGCAATCCGGAGCAATTCGCCCTGTTTCTCGCGTTCCATCAGAGCCGCGACCTTGGGGCAGGCCTCCGGCGTCAGGCGAACGAGATTCTCGTTACCTTCGCGGACGCCCTCGGGCAGGGTGACGGGTGGGACCAAAGCTGACATGGCACCAAGTTATTGGACGCCTTGCGACTTTAGCAAGCGCCGCGCCACCGTGACGGCGTTGGCGAAACTCTTCGCGCTCGCCTTGCCCTGGCCGGCGATTCCAAAAGCCGTGCCGTGATCCGGACTGGTGCGCACGAACGGCAACCCCAGCGTGACGTTCACCGCCTGATCAAAATCGATCACCTTCAGCGGGGCCAGCCCCTGATCGTGGTAGAGTGCCACGATGACATCGAACTCCCCGCGGAGCATGCGCCCAAACAAGGTGTCGGCCGGTTGGCAGAGCGAGAGGCCCGGAAACTCGGCGCGCATTTTCTCGAGCGCGGGATTCAAGAGATCACGCTCCTCCGTGCCGAACAGGCCGCCTTCACCCGCATGGGGATTCAGCCCGCACACACCGATGCGCGGCACGGCAATCCCGTCGGCCCGCGCCAATTGGTCCGCCGCTGCCGCCGTGCGACGCAACAACTGTGGTCCGAGCGCCCGTGTCACTTCCCCCAGCGGCACATGCCAGGTCGCCAAAGCCACGCGAAGTCGCCCGCCGCAAAAACACATCACCGGCTCCCCTCCCCAACGGGCGGCAAAGAACTCCGTCTGTCCGGGATATTCGTAACCGATCGCGGCCAGTCGCTCCTTGCTCACCGGGCCGGTCACGACACCGGAGAATTCGCCGCCTTGGCATCCGGCCGCGGCGCGCTCCATCGCGGCCCACGCGACCAATGCCCCGGCGCCGTCGGGTTGCCCGGGTGTCGCTTCGAAATCCTCCAACCCCACCGGAATTCTGGTTGCGCCCGGCGGCAACGATTCCAGCCACTGCGCCGGTCCGATCACCGCGACCTCCGCCGCCTCGACCGGATGCGCGATCAGCCACGTCGCGATGACCTCCGGACCAATGCCGGCGGGATCTCCGCAGGTGAAAACGAGCGGCTTCATGGGCGCCGTTCCTCGCTGCGGCACCTCACGCCAACCCCGGCGCGGGGAAAAAGGGGAGAATCAGGTTTCATCACTCGAGGCCCGCCCGTCCGGTCGCGCAAAGCCGCGCTTGCCCCCGGCAAAAAATTCAAGGAACCGGCGGGCTTCGTCGCTCTGCACCCCTGCGGAGATCACGGTCTTCGCGTGCGCCCGCGGATCGCCTCCGGCAAAAACGCGCGCATAACAGGCCTTGAGTTCCTTGATCGCTTCGCGACTGACGCCCCGGCGTTTCATCCCCACCAAGTTGAAGCCCGGCACCTCGTTGCGCTCGGCCACCATCAAAAACGGAGCGATGTCCTGCGTGATCCGCGCAAGCCCGGCCACCATGACCCCTTCGCCCAGCCGCGCGAATTGGTGCACCCCCGCGCCGCCGCCGATGAAGGTGAAATCGCCGATGCTCACGTGGCCGCCGAGCATGACATTGGTCGCCATCACCACGTCGTCACCAACCTCGCAATCGTGCCCGACGTGCGCGTTGGCCATGAGAAAACAGCGGGCTCCGACCACGGTTTCCTTGCCGGCGTAAATCGAACGGTTGATCGAACTGTGTTCGCGCAGCACCGTGCCAGCGCCGATGCGCACCCCGGTGGCAATCGCCGGATCGAACTTCAGGAAATTCGGCTCGCTGCCGACGACGGCAAACGGATGCACGACGACCCCGGCGCCGAGCACGCAGTATTTCGTCACGACCGCATACGCGTGAATGACGCAGTTGGCGCCGAGTTGCGCGCCGGGTTCCACAAGAGCAGTCGGATGGATCACAGGGAGAAGGGGCTATTCCTTGCCCCGTTTGGGCGCACCGCGCTCCGAGAGCAAATCGAGCTGGGGGTCTTGGAGGAGATCGTAGTTCTTCAAGATGCGGATCAACTGCAACGTGTCACTCTTGCCGTAGTTGCGGTTGAGTTCCACGTTGTCGATCAGATCAAGCAGCATGGCCCGAAAGGAAATGACCGCATCGACGCCCTTCTCCTTCAACATCGCGACCGCCTGCGAACGATAGGGCTCGGCCGTCGGCAATCCGGGCAGGACCAGGATCTTCATCAGTTCGCCACTCCCGCCTTCCTCACTCTCCGTGGGGAAAAAATGCACCGCTTCCTTCAGGACGCTTTTCTCCAGAAAGCGAAAAATTTCCGGCTGATTGCGCAACGTGCTGGGCGTAAAATGACCGCCCACGTGCCAGCCCTTGATGCTCACGATCGCGCGATTGACGAACGGGAGCTCACTCGCAAAGAGGAAAAACTCCGGCTTGCGCGAGCGATCCCAGGACGGATTGAACACGACCAGATCAATCACCTCCTCCGCCGCACCGCGTCGGGCGGTCAACGCGTATTTGCGCGCCTGGCGGACAAAAAATCCGGCCTGCTCGAAATATTCCCGCACGATCCCTTCGTCGATGGCTGACATTGGATAGACAAACTAGTGTCTCAGGCGTCCGGTGCAGTCATAAAATCACTCGATCGCGCCAAGTTCGCGCCAGATCTGCTCCACGAGGGCCGGGGCGATTCCACTGCGGGTAGCCGCCTTGCCCGCCGCTTCCAACACGACAAAACGCAGCGCCTGATCGCGGTTCTTCTTGTCGCGCGACATCGCCTCCCGCAGCGCTCCGATTGGCAGGGGCTGGCGCAAGCGCACCGGAAGTTGGTGGGCCGAAACAATGCGCTCGATTCGGGTGACGAGGTCATCACCGACCAAACCCAGCGCGCGAGAGAGCCGGGCCGCCCCGTGCAAGCCGATGGCAACAGCTTCGCCATGCAAGTATGCGCCATAGCCCGCCACCTGCTCGATCGCGTGACCAAAGGTGTGTCCGAGATTCAACAACGCCCGTCCGCCCTCGACCGCCAGTTCGCGCTCGTCCGCTTGCACGATCCCGGCCTTCAATTCGCAACACCGGCGGATGATGGCCGCCAACCCCGGATGCGCGGGCGTGAGGGGCGATTCCTCCAGCTGCGCCACCAAGGCCGGATCGCCGAGCAGGCCATATTTGATGACCTCCGCCGCGCCAGCGTTGAACTCGCGCGCCGGCAGCGTGCGCAAGAGCGCAGGAAAAACATGCACGGCCACCGGGTGATGAAACGCGCCAGCGAGATTCTTGCCCGAGCGCAAATTGAGGCCCGTTTTGCCACCCACGGAACTGTCAACCATCGCAAGCAGCGTCGTCGGCACCTGAACGTAGTCGATGCCCCGCAAATAGGTCGCCGCCGCAAAGCCGCCCAAGTCCCCCACCACTCCCCCGCCGAGCACCCACAGCACGGAACGCCGGTCGCAGCGTTGCGCCGCGAGAAACTCCCACGCTTGCTCCAAGGTCGCGGTCGACTTGCTCGTTTCACCGGCCGAAATCGCCAGCACCGGCACGTCTCGAAAACAGTCTTTCAGCAGCGAACCAAGGGCCGCAGCAACGCCGGTGTCAGTCACCAGCACGCACTTCCGGCCCTGCAGAGCGAAGACCCCCAAGGCCTCAGTGATTGCAGCGGAGGCACTTGCCGATTCGGCGCCGAATCTAATCGGGTAGGCTATTTCCGCTAATTTGATACGCAGGTCCGAAAGCACGGAGTCGTTAAAAACCAAACACTTGCACCAGTCAAGGCGCCAAAGTGTCAATTTAATGAGATACGATCTCACTTTCGCCCTTGACGTGAGAATCGGTCTCATCAGAACTGCGACCCATTCTCATGAAGCTGCTGCTTTCCACTTTTCCCCGCCGACCCACTCGCGCCCATCAGACCTTGATCCAGCAATTCGTGACTCCCGCT
>JAUXOH010000055.1 GCA_030682505.1 Candidatus Didemnitutus sp.
TGGCGCGCTGGCCGCGCCACGTTGCGCGGCGAGCGCGCAACCTACCGTTCAGACTCCGGTTCGTCGCTCTGCGCAAACACGGTTTAAGCCACACCCAATCACCATTTCTCAAAGGTTTCGCTTGTCTTTCGAGGAGCTTCCCCAAGTTAGGAGCTTGGTCTTCGAAAATTACTTTGAACTCAAAACACTTGTGAGCAAGAAAGCCCCTCCCTCCAAAAAGCCCGAAGACGGGTCCCCGCCTTACAATGCCCGTCAAGCCCCGGTGAACGCCCGGCTCGGCCAGGACGAGTTGATCGCGTTCTACCGCGACATGGTGCGCATCCGTCGTTTCGAGGAGCGCTGCCTCCGCAGTTACCAGCAGGGCAAGATTGGCGGCTTCCTGCATCTCTACATTGGCCAGGAGTCCATCGCGGTCGGTTGCGTCTCGGTCATGGGCAAGCACGACCACATTATCACGGCCTATCGCGACCACGGTCACGCCATCGCGGTCGGCATGGGTTTCAATGAACTCATGGCCGAAAACTACGGCAAATACACCGGTTGCTCGAAGGGCAAGGGTGGCTCGATGCACTATTTCGACCCGACCCGTCATTTCTGGGGCGGTCACGGTATCGTCGGCGGCCAGATCCCTTTGGGCACCGGCCTCGCCTTCGGACTCAAATACAAAGGGCTGAAGGGCGCGTGCATGGCGTTCATGGGCGACGGTGCGGTCAATCAAGGCGCGGTCCACGAATCCTACAATCTCGCGGCCCTCTGGAATCTGCCGATCGTTTTCGTGATTGAGAACAACGGGTATTCCATGGGCACCAGCCAGGCGCGTTCCTCCGCCGCCCCGAGCCTCGCGCAACGTGCCGATGGCTATGGCATGAATTGGGAGATCGCCGAAAACGGTCATGACATCCTCGAGGTGCGCGACAAGTTCGCCCGCCTCCTCAAGCTCGCGCACGAGGAATCGAAGCCGAGCGTGCTCGAGATCCGCACCTACCGTTACCGAGGCCATTCTGTAGCCGATCCCGACTCGACCTATCGGGAAAAGAAGGAAGTCGAGGACTACAAGACCAACAAGGACCCGATCCTCACCTTCCAGAAATCACTCGTGGCCGAGGGCGTGTTGACGGACGAGCTGATCAAACAAATCGACGCGGCGGCCCGCGCCGAGGCCGAGACCTCCGCGCAATTTGCCGACGAGAGCCCCTACCCGACCGTCGATGACATCAAGAAGGACGTCTATTGGGAGGCCGACAATCCTGCCGACCGCAAGTCCGTCGGTTCGCTCTTCTTCGACTGAGCACCACTCTTTTCCCCCCTTTCAACACCTTTCGAAAATGCCTGTCATCACTTACCGCGAAGCTCTCCGCCACGCCATGTGCGAGGAAATCGAGCGCGACGAAAACGTCATCCTCATGGGCGAGGAAGTCGGCCAATTCCACGGCGCCTACAAAGTCTCCGAGGGCATGTTGGCCAAATACGGCCCGAAGCGCATCATCGATACGCCGATCAGCGAGGCGGCCTTCATCGGCGCCGGCATCGGCGCTTCCCTCCTCGGGGTGCGCCCGGTCATGGAACTGATGTTCTTCAGTTTCTACACCGTCGCCTTCGACCAGATCTTCAACAACGCCGCCAACATGCGCTACATGTCCGGCGGCCTGACGCACTGCCCGATCGTGATTCGCGGCCCGGCCAACGGCGGCACCAACGTCGGCGCCACGCACTCGCACACCCCCGAGGGCATCGCCGCCTACCACCCGGGCATCAAGGTCGTCGTCCCGTCCAACGCCTACGATGCCAAGGGCCTGATGAAGTCCGCGATCCGCGACAATGACCCCGTCATGTTCATGGAAAACACCATGCTCTACGGCGAATCCTGCGAAGTGCCGGACGAGGAATACCTCGTGCCGCTCGGCAAGGCCAAGGTCATGCGCGAAGGCACGGACCTCTCCATCATCGGCCACGGCCGCCCCATCCAATTGGCACTCCAAGCCGCCGACCTCCTCAAGGAGAAACACAACATCAACGCCGAGGTCATCGACCTGCGGTCAATCCGCCCGCTCGACGAGGAGACCCTCCTCAACTCCGTCAAGAAAACCAACCGCGCCCTCTTCGTCGAAGAGGCCAAGCCCTTCTGTTCGGTCGGCGCCATGGTCGCCTGCATCATCCAGGAAAAAGCCTTCGATTACCTCGACGCCCCGGTCAAGCGCGTCACCTCGATGGACTCGCCCGCGATCTACTGCCCGCCCCTCGAGAAGATCCAGCTGCCCAACGTCGACCGCATCTTCACCGCGGCCCTCGACCTGCTCAAGTAACCTGCCGCCCCCAACCCTCTCCTCCCATGGCCAACATCATCGATATGCCGAAACTCAGCGACACCATGACGGTGGGCACGCTGATCAAGTGGCTGAAAAAAGAAGGCGACGCCGTGAAGTCCGGCGACATTCTCGCCGAGGTCGAGACCGACAAGGCCACGATGGAGCTGGAGTCGTTCTTCGATGGAACGCTGATCAAAATCTTCACCCCCGAGGGCGCGCAAATCGCCGTCGGCGCCCCGCTCTGCGCCGTGGGTGAAAAGGGCGAAAAGGTGGATGCTCCGGCAACCGCTGCCGCACCCGCCGCCAAACCCGAGGCCAAGCCCGAGGCAAAAACCGAAGCCAAGTCGGAACCGAAAGCTGCCGCCGAGCCCGCCGCGAAAGCCGAAGCTTCCGCTCCCCCCGTTGCTGCAGAGCCGGCCCCGGCCGCCGAAGAGGCCGAAGAAGAAGCTGAGCCGGCCGAGGCCCCAACCGCCGCTGCCCCGGGCGGTCGCGTGAAGATTTCCCCGCTCGCGCGCAAGCTGGCCGGGATGAACAAAATTGATCCGTCCCGTCTCAGTGGCTCCGGTCCACATGGCCGCATCGTCAAGGCCGACGTGCTCGCCGCAGTGGCTGACCCGTCGAAGCTCAAGTCTGCCGCCGGCGCCCCCGCCGCGGCCAGCGCCAAGGGCGGCACCTCGTTCGCCGGCGGCGCACCCGGCCGCAAGGGTCCGATCCAGGAGGCTCGCACCGTGCCCGCCTCGAACATGCGCGCGACCATCGCCAAGCGCCTGCTCGAAGCGAAGACGCAGATCCCGCATTTCTACCTCGAGATCGAAGTCGACACCGAGGCCCTCCTCGCCGTCCGCGCCGACCTCAACGCCGCTTTCGAAAAGGAAGGGGTAAAGCTCTCCGTCAACGATTTCATCCTCAAGGCCAGCGCCGAGGCGCTGCGCCGCGTCCCGGGCGTCAACGCCTCGTGGACCGGCACCGGCATCCAGTATCACGGCGCCGCGCACGTCTCCTTCGCCGTCGCGATCGAGGACGGTCTCATCACCCCGGTCATCCGCGACACGCACACCAAGTCCATCTTTGCGATCAGCGCCGAAGCCAAGCCGCTCGGCAAACGCGCGAAGGAGAAGAAACTCAAGCCCGACGAGTTCACCGGCGGCACCTTCTGCGTTTCCAATCTCGGCATGATGGGTATCGAACGTTTCTCCGCGATCATCAACCCGCCGAACGCCGCGATCCTCGCCGTCGGTACCACGGTCACCAAGCCTGTCGTGAAGAACGGCGCAATTGTCGTCGGCCAAACCATGGTGCTCACGCTCTCGTGCGATCACCGCGTCGTCGACGGCGCCCTCGGCGCTCAATTCCTCGGCGCCCTCAAGGATCTCCTCGAGAAGCCCGCCTTGCTGCTGGTTTGATGCATTGGCACGGCGACGCCGGTCGCCCTTAGGCAGGACCTTGGGCCTGCCGTTCCGCGCAAATATCGCTGGTTGCAGATACTTTGCCATTGCTAATAGCAAAATCCAAATTTGCCTACGCATCTCCTTCCTGGCTTGACCAATAACCGATCCTCCCGTCTCGGTTTTTACCCGGCCCCATCCACGTAAGCTACATGGATTTTTGCGCCGAAATCCGACGCCACCGCCACAGCATTGCTGAAGCGGCGCTCGGCATCGCCCGGGATCTGGAAGCGGGCCGCGCGGTCTCTCCCTTTCAGGAAAAACTGGCCCTGCTCACCACTGATCCGGCGCTACCGGTGCGGGCCGCCGTCATTGCCGCACAACCCGAGGTGCTCCACGCCCTGCTCTCCGAGATCATCGGCCAGGACTACAACGTCTGCAAGGTGGTCGTGCCCTCGCGGCTTGGCTTCAGCGAGGTGCTCCTGCAGGAGCGCGGCTTCCTGCTCGACACCGGCGCAGGCTCGCAGGAATTCGACGATGCGGGCAGTTTTCTCACCGCCCTCCAGCAAACCCACGCCCTCCAGCAGACCGAAACGGACAATCTCGAGCCCCTGCGCCTGAAGCTCAAGGGCCCCTCGCACCTGAACGGGCTTTGTCTCCTGGTCCCACACAGCCTGGACGCGCTTTACCGCAAACCCGCCCTGCTCTCCACCCTCGCGGATCAAGCCGACTGGGTTTTCCTGGCCGGCAACCAAGAGACCGCGCTCGCGCCCGAGCAACGGGCGACAATCCAGCTCGTGCTCGACCACGTCACCGGCCTCCAGAATGTGCTCCAACCC
>JAUXOH010000056.1 GCA_030682505.1 Candidatus Didemnitutus sp.
CTTGTCGGGCAGGCCCAATTGGTGGAGGTCGAAGAGTTGGTTGGGGATTTGCCGCAGCACGAGGCCGTAGTTGCCCTTGGCCTTGAGCACCGAGACGCGAAAGCGCGCCTTGTCGAGGTAGGCGAAACCAAAGTCCGTCCCGCCGTGCAGCTTGACGTTCTGCACGTGCGTGTCCGGGGTGATCGAGAGCATCAGGCTCTCGGTATCCGCCGAATTCAAGGCCGGGCCATCAATCGGGATCATCCCGCCGCGCATCCGCAGGGTCGGCGGCATGCCGACTTGCAGGTGGAGATCGGAGCACTTTTGTTCAACGACGAGCTCCAGCAGGTCATTCATTTCGTAGGCCATGGCGATAGAGGGGTTGATCAGTCGGCGTCTCCAACGGTGACAGAAACAACCTCTTCGATTGTAGTGAGACCGGCGAGCACTTTTCTCACTCCGTCCTCGCGCATCGTGCGCATCCCATCCTGTCGGGCCCGCGCGCGCAATCGCGCGGCACTGGCGTTCGCATGGATCATCCCGCGAATCTCGTCGGTAATAAAAAAGAGCTCAAAAATACCCAGGCGCCCCCGATAGCCGGTGCCATTGCACTGGATACAGCCGGCGCCCGACGCGAAGGTGGCACCCGCGAGCTGCTCCGGTCGCGCACCCAGTGCCTGCAACTCCCGCGCCGAGGGCATGTGCGGCCGCGTGCAGTGCGGGCAAACCCGGCGCACCAAGCGTTGGGCCACCGTGGCGCGCAACGCGGCCGCGACGAGAAAGGGCTTGGCCCCGAGGTCGATCAAACGGGTGACCGCACCCGGCGCATCGTTGGTGTGCAGCGTGCTGAAAACCAAGTGTCCCGTCAGCGAGGCATTGATCGCAATGTCCGCCGTCTCGCGGTCGCGGATTTCGCCGACCATGACAATGTTCGGCGCCTGCCGCAGCATCGCGCGCAAGGCCGACGCAAAGGTCATCCCGATCCCGGCTCGCACCGGCACTTGGTTCACACCCGTCAACTGATACTCGACCGGATCCTCGACGGTGATGATCTTGCGATCCGGCCGGTTGAGGTGGTGCAGGCAGCCGTAAAGCGTCGTGGTCTTGCCGGAGCCCGTCGGACCCGTGACCAACACGATCCCGTCCGGTGAGGCAATGAGTCGTTCGAATTCCGCGAGATCGTCACCGAGGAAACCGAGCTCGGCCAACCCGAGGCTCACCGCTTCGTGCTCGAGCAGACGCATCACGATGCTCTCGCCATGGGCCGTCGGGAGCGACGAGACGCGCAAGTCAAGTTGCCGGCCGGCAAAGACAATCTGGATGCGTCCGTCCTGCGGCACCCGTTTCTCCGCAATGCTGATGTTCGCCATGATCTTCAGGCGCGAAATGATGGCGAGTTGCAGCCGTTTCGGCGGCGCATCGACCTCCGTCAACACACCGTCGACACGGTAGCGCACGCGGAAGCGACGTTCCAGCGGCTCGAGGTGGACATCCGAAGCCCGCCGGCGCACCGCCTCGTGAATGATCGTCTGCACCAAACCGATGATCGGCGCGTCACTTTCCTTTTCCGTCGGGTCAGGCTCCGCACCGCCCAAGCCAGCGGCGCGCGATTCCGCCCCACCGGTCAGGTCTTCCATTTCGGTCGGCTCCCGTCCGTAATGCCGCGCCAGGGCGCGCTCCAAATCGTCGGCCGCCGCCACGCCCGGAATCACGCGGTGTCCGCTCACGTGGCCGAGGCTGTCGAGCACCTCGACGTCGAGCGGATCCGGCACGGCCACCTGCAGCGCGCCATCCTGCCAGCCCACCGGACACACCCCGTGTTTCAGCACAAAGGATCGCGGCAAGGCACCGAGCACCGCGCCGGAAATCTGCCGGTCGCCGATTTTCCACAACGGCAGGCCAAAGGTTTGGGCGACTGCTTCAGCCGCCGTCCGCCCATCGAGCACGCCCGTGGCGACGAGGACCTGGATGACGCTGGGGGCCGACGTCGTCGGGTCCGCATGCGAAGCCACTTGGCGCCGGGCAGACTCCACTTGGTCAACGGCCACCAAACCCCGCTCTAATGCGAGTTGAATGACGTAGTCGTCGGCCGTGGTCACGGAATTCGGGGCCGGCCCGATCGGTCGGGTCAGCGGTTCAAGCTCAGGAGAAACTCAGCGTTGGTCTTGGTCTTCTTGAGACGCTGGATGAGCATCTCCAGTGAATCGGCTGCGGGCACGCCCTGCATGGCGCGGCGCAGGCCATAGATGCGCGCCAACTCATCGGGGTGATAGATGAGCTCTTCCTTGCGCGTGCCGGACTTGTCGATGTTGAGCGCGGGAAAAATGCGCTTGTTCACCAAATCGCGGTCGAGATGGAGCTCCATGTTGCCGGTGCCCTTGAATTCCTCGAAGATCACCTCGTCCATGCGGCTGCCGGTGTCGACCAGTGCGGTGCCCAAAATGGTCAGGCTGCCGGCACCCTCGATATTGCGGGCCGAACCAAAGAAGCGTTTCGGCTTCTGCAGCGCGGTCGCCTCGATGCCGCCGGACATGATCTTGCCGGAATTCGACGCGAGCGCGTTGTAGGCGCGGGCCAGACGCGTGATGGAATCGAGCAGAATGACGACGTGCTGGCCGAGTTCGACCAGCCGACGGGCCTTCTCAATGACCATCTCCGCGCAATGCACGTGACTCTCGGGCGTTTCGTCAAACGTCGAGCTGATGACCTCGCCTTTGCATTGGCGGCGAAAATCGGTGACTTCCTCGGGACGTTCGTCGATCAGCAGGATGATGAGCTTCGCATCGGGCGAATTGGCCGCGATGGAGTTGGCCATGTTCTGGAGGAGAACCGTCTTGCCCGTGCGCGGCGGGGCGACGATCAGACCGCGCTGGCCGAAGCCGACGGGCGTGATGATATCGACCATGCGCATCGAAACATCCTTCGCGCCCGGCATCTCGAGCCAGATGCGCTGGAGCGGATAGTAGGGCACTAGTTCCTCGAAGGGTTTGATCTTCGCCAGTTGGTCCAACGATCCGCCCATGACCGAGCGAAGGGAGACGACGGACGGGCAGCGGTCGTTGCCTTGCGGCACTTGCACCTGCACTTCGACGTGGTGGCCGCGCTTGAGGCCGTGCTTTCGCACGAAGATTTCCGGCAGATAAGCGTTTTCGGGATAGAGACGGTAGTTGACTGACTCGTGCACGACGAAGCCAAAGCCTCGATCAGTGAGATCAAGCCAGCCTTGGTCGAGCACCGGAATCTTTTGGGCGGCGGCGGCCGTAAAAACCGCGGCGAGCAATTGTTTCCGATTGGGCACCACGTCAAAGGTGGCACCCAACCCGCGGGCCTTGGCGGAAAGCTCGGCATGGCCGAGGGCGTAAAGTTCATTCAACCAGATGGGAGCCGTGTCTTGATTCGCAATTTCCTCCGCCACCTGGTTGATCGCGTCCAGATGGGTGAAGCGCGAGGGATCCGGCATCTCGCCATAATAGATCTCCCCTTTCGGCGGAGGCGGTTGAGGAGGATGCTTGGGGCCGCTGTTGCCGGGTCCACCATGGGCACCGCCACCCCCACCGCCACCCCCGTGTTTGCTCCACTTGCCGCGGAATTTTTTCTCCCGCCAACGATTGAATTTACCCCCGCCTTGCGGGTGCTGCTGGTATTGCTGGCCACCGCCGTTGCCACCCTCCCCTTCTCCGCCGCCTTGCTGGGGGCTGGAATCACCTCCGCCGGCCGACGGGTCGTTCTGCCCTTGATTGGACGCCGAAGCCTCGGCCTTCGCTTGGGGCGCAGGGGTTGAGCGCTCCTCGCTTGGAGGAACCGACTCACGCGCGGGTTGCTCGGCGCGCGTCTCCTTGGGCACCCGTGGGGCCCGGGCCGGAGCTTCGCCGGACGCCGAGTCGGCGACCGGCGGGTTGCTGCTTTCCGGCGCGGACTTCTTTGCTTTGGAGCGGTAGAGACGCGAGCGCGGTTTCTTGGCGGCGGCAGCGCTATCCGGCGCAGAGTCGCTGTGAGAGAGGTCCTGGTCGGACTTGGAAGACGGTTCCATACGAGTGCCGTTTAGGCGTGTTGAGTGAGTGAAAGGCGGGAGGCCAGTTGGCTGACTTGCTCGCGCAAAAATTCGAGGGTGCCGTCGTTAAGGAGAACGAAGTCAGCCAACTCGCACTTTCGAGCCAGGGGCAGTTGCTTGGCGAGGCGCTGGCGGGCAATCCCCGGTGGGACACCCCGTTGCTCCAGCCGCCTGAGCTGCAGTTCGGAGTTTGTGGACACGCAGACCGTGAAATCAAATCTATTCGCCAAGTGCTTTTCGAAGAGCAAAGGCACCTCCACAATGAATTTTTCCCCGCGGGCGGCGGCATAGATGCCCTGCCAATAGTGGTAAATCCGCGGGTGCAGCAACTCCTCCAACCACTGCAAGGCCGCGTCGGCGGCGAAGACAATCGCCCCCAATCGCTCGCGGTCGATCCGGCCGTCCTGATCCAGCACGGTCGCGCCGAAATGCTCCCGCACCGCCGCGATCACCTCGGCATGAGGCAACAGGACTTCCCGCACCACCTGATCAGCGTCAAGTCGGCGAAAGCCCAGTTCGGCAAACATGCCGGCGGCGGTCGATTTCCCGCTGCCCATGCCTCCCGTCAGTCCAACAATCAGGTTTCCTCCTTCGGCCATGCGTGAGGCGCCAGACAATGAACTTGAACGGTTTGCAGCAAACTCTATTTCCGAAGGACCGGCATGGCCTCACCCCACACCATTGCGACCAAGGATCCGGCTGCGGTGGCCGCCCATGCGAAGGCGGTCTTCGCCGCCTGCGATTGGCCATCGAGCCACCCGCTGCTGGACCGCCTGTTTGCCGACGTTACCGCCCTGTTCACGGGAACCTGGCCCGGCTACCGCGCGATCGACATGCGGTATCACGATTTCGAGCACACCCTGCAGGCCACGGTTTGTTTCCTGGATCTCTTGCGGGGACGGCAACGCGCCCCGGAGATTCCCCTGCTCCGCCAACGCGATGCCGAGCTCGGCGTGATGGCCGTTTTGCTCCACGACACCGGCTATTTGCGTCCGACCGACGACGACCAGGGCACCGGCGCCAAATTCACCCTCGTGCACGTGCAACGCAGCTGCGACTTCGCCCGCGCTTACCTGCCCAGACTCGCGATCACGACACCGGAGCTCGCGGACATCTGTGCGGCCATCGGCAGCACCGGGCCGCGCAATCGAATTTCCACCCAAAACTTCCGGCGTCCCGAAGCCCGCACCCTCGCCTGCATGCTCGTGACGGCCGACTACCTTGGTCAGATGTCGGCCCCCGATTACCCCGACGAACTCGATTTTCTCTATGGCGAATTTCTGGAGGCATGGGAATTCGACCGCGCGCCGGTCGAGCAGCGGCCGTTCCGCAGTGCGGCGGACCTCAAGAGCAAGACTCCTGATTTTTGGGAGAAAGTCGTGCGCCCCATGCTCGACACCGAGGCCGAGCGCATGCACCGCCATCTTCTTGTCACGGGCCAACCCAACCGCTACCTGCAAGCTGTCGAAGCCAACATCGCGGAGATCCGACAGCGAGCGAGCGCGTGATGGGTGCCCTGGTTCCGTTTGTCCGCGACCCCTCTGAATGTTAGCAACCATCTGTTCGGCGGCGCTGGTCGGCATCGATGCCGTGCCGGTCACCGTCGAGGTTAACACGGGCGAGACGGGCGAACCCAAGCTCATCTTGGTCGGCCTGCCCGATGCCGCGGTCAAGGAATCCGAGGACCGCGTTTTTTCCGCGCTGAGCAATTCCGGGTTCCGCATGCCCCGCACGCGCACCACGATCAACCTCGCTCCGGGCGGCCTGCGCAAGGAAGGGGCGCTCTACGACCTGCCCATCGCCCTCGGCATCCTCGTCGCCGACGGCAAACTGCAACCCGCAAACCTCGACGAATTTCTCCTCGCGGGCGAACTCAG
>JAUXOH010000057.1 GCA_030682505.1 Candidatus Didemnitutus sp.
GCATACGATTCAGGTCACATCCCGCGCGTTGTTCTCTGGCCGTCTTCCATGAGAAGGCGTGTCGAGGGTAATGTCTAAAATGGTTCACCATTTTGCTGGGTTGCCTTGGGTGGTGGGGGCGGCCGCTTTCCGTTTTGATCAGGCTTCCATACGCACTCGGAGTGGCGGCGTCAATCTGCCGCGCGGTGCAGGGAGGAATCCAATACTATCCGGGAAGAGGCGGGCGCTGCCTACTGGTTAACGCATTGCCGGGTGGCATGCTGGCGCCAGATCGCAGTCGCCCAAGGACGTGATCTTGAGGAAAAGGAAGTTAGGCGGCGAGCGCGAGGGGTTGGTAGGTGGAGTTGGTTTTCCAGAGGGCCAGGAGCGTGACGGCGAGCTTGCGGGCCACGGCGATGACGGCGCGTTTCTTGGCGGACTTGCCGCCGCGGGCGGCGATGCGTTCGCCCGCTTCGCGCAGGCGCGAGGGCGGACCGAAGGGCCCGAGGATGTAGTGGGCGCAATTGACCAGCAGGCAGCGCAGCTGCTGGTGGCCCGCTTTGGTGATGGGCAGTTGTTTGTCGCTGGCTCCGGATTGATCACGGCGGGGCACCAGCCCGAGGTAGGCGCCGACGTCGCGGGTGCAGGGGAAGCGCGCGGGCGATTCGACGGTCAGGACAAAACACAGGGAGGTCAACGGGCCCACGCCCGCGATTTGCTGCAGCCGCTCGGTCATCGGATAGTGCGCGGTGGCGAGCGTGGCCAGTTGCGCATCGAGCTGCTTGAGCTGGGCGTTGAGGTGGTCGATGGCGAGCAGGAGCGGCTCGACCAGGGCGCAGGTGGCGGCATCGGCGCGGACGCGGAACTGGCGCACGAACGCGCTCGCTTTGATGCCCCGGGCCACTTGCAGTCCCAAGCTCTTCACGAGGAAGCGCACACTGTTCATCTGGTTGACGCGGGAGCGCACCAAGGCCTCGCGCACCTTCAGTTGCACCAACGCGCGCTGCGTGGCCTCGCTGCGGTGCTTGACCGGACTGAGCAACACCGGATCGGCGCGGCCGAGCCGGGCCAGCATCCGCGCATCCGCTTCGTCGGACTTGGTCAGGCTGGTGGAGATCGCCCGCAGCTTGCGCGCATTGGCCACGATCACGCGGTGCCCGCGGGCCTCGAGCAACCGGCTGACCCACGGACTGTGTGTGCCCGTCTCCATTACGAACAGCGCCCGGGGATAACGCTGCGCGAAGGCCGAAAGGCACTCGCGGGTGTTCACCACTTCCAACTCGGCGAGAATTTTGCCCGCCGCACTGAGGACGCATACCGCATGACGGCGGTCCCCGAGATCGATTCCAATCGTGATCTGTTTCGCGTTCATAAAGACGTAGATTATCCGTCTCCCGCTCTCACGCGAGACGCTCTACGCCTTCTCATTCCTACTGGCTCCGAATCCCCGCCGCCCTTGCCTTGCTGCTGCTGATCGCGGCCGGGTGGTTTCTCCTCGCCGATCAAAACCGCTCCCTCCGGGAAGACCTGATCGGCCAATTGACCCAATCCGAAGGCGAATCGCCGGAACAACGTATCGCCCTGGTTCAGGCCGCCAAGGAATCGATCGGCTGGGATGACAAAACGCCCGTGCCTTTGGATCAGCGCGACCCCGATTTCACCGCGACCTCCGAACTCCACCTCGCCGTCCTTTATAATGATCGCCCCCGCGTGGCGGAACGCCTCGCCGCCGGCGACAATCCTCTGGAGGCCTCTCAACTTGTCTCCGGCATGATGGACGCCGGCGTCAGCACGCCGGTGGCCGCCGCGCTGGTTCGCGGACGATTGATCCTGGCCCGCGAACTTCTGCGCTACAGCCTGAAGCCCGTTTCCTCCAACGCGCAGTCCATCTCGAACTATCAACTCACCTTCGAGCAAACCTGCGCCACGGGGAACTGGGAGGCCATCCAGGTGCTTCTGGATTTTCATCCTCCGGTCTGGACCACCGAAGCCTGGGAAGTTTTATTCGCGAGCAATGACATCAAGATTTTGGAACGCGCCGTCCGCGCCGGCGCCGACCCCAATGTCCGCAACGAATTCCAGGAAACCCCGCTGCACCGGGCGGCCCGGTTTAACCCCACTCCCGCACTCCTGAACGCCCTGATCCGCCTCGGCGCCGACCCCCGGGCCCGCGACCGCGACGGCCAGACCCCGCTCGATCTGCTCGAACCCGAGGTGGCCCGCCAGGTGCTGCCCCCCACTCCCTGATTTACCGCCCATGACGCCCATCGACGCCGCCAAACTGCTCGACCTCTCCGCCGACGCCTCACCCGAACAGATCCAGGTACGCTTCCTCGACCTGCGCGCGAAGCTGGAGGACAAGATTGCCAAGGCACCCACGCCGGGCCTGAAGGAAAAATACCGCACTTCCCTCACCCAGATCACCGAGGCGTTTGAGATCCTGACCATTGCCGCCGACAGTTCGTCGCTGCCCATCCTGCAGCGCCTGGACGAACCGGCCGCGACTGTCGCCGGGGTCGCCGACCCCGGTTCCACCCGCGCGCCTTCTCCATCCCCGGGGTCGCCGACACCGGCTGCAACGCTGCGTCGAAAGTCCGGCGGGAACGAATTTCTCCTCGTCACCCTCCTGGCCGTCGCCCTGCTCGCCGCCGGCGGCTGGTTCATCATGAAGACCCGGGCCGAGAACGCCGAGCAAGTCCGCATCGCCGCCGCCGCCAAGGCCGCGGCCGATCGCGACGCGGAGCTGCTCCGTCAGGCCGAGGAGGCCCGGAAAGCGAAAGAAATCGCCGACGTCCGCGCGGAACAGGATCGGCGCGACCGCCTCACCGTCCACCTGCGCACCCAGCTGGCCGAGGCCCGCATCGCCTGGGAATCACTCGAGAACGAGGCACGCACCACCGAGCGTGCGCTCAGCGATCTCAGGAGCGAGCTGCGAAACGCCTCCGGTGGCAAGGCCAGCGAGCTGCAGGCGCGGGTTAATTCCACCCAACGGTATCTGGAATGGGTGACCGCCCACTTGGAAAAACATCCGGTCCGGATCACCCGCGCCAAGGTCGAGGAACTGTTGTCGGCCCGCATGCCGGACGATGCCCAGCCCGCCATGCAGGAACTGCAGGGCGCGCTCGCCGCCCTCGCCCGGGAGATCCCCGAACGTAAGCGCGCCTTCCTCAGTCTGGACGGATCGCTCAAGGTCGAGTCCGACCCGGCCGGCCTCGCGTTCACCCTGATCGATGCCTTTGGCCGCAGCCAGACCGGCACCACCCCGACCACCTTGAAGGGCATTGCCCCGGGCACCGCCCAGATCACGTTCCGCCGGGATGGTTTCGCCAACGTGCAATCCACCGCGACCATCCAGACCGGCCAGACCGTGGCGGTGCGGGGTGTGGTCAAGGCCCAGACGATGGTCTTTTCGGCGGAATCCAATGTGAACTTCTGGGTCGATGGGAAGTTCGTCGGCCGCGGATCGGTCACCTTGAGGGACCTCGCGCCCGGCCGCTACAAGCTCCAGTTCGCCCCGCCCGACATCACCGCCTACCCCATGGAATTCGAAGTCAAGCAGGCGGTCGAGACCGTCTCCAAATCGTTCAGCTACGCCGCGCTGGCGCGCAAGGACCGGAGTTGCAGCCCCTGCCGCGGTCAGGGCACCATCAAGGAGACACCCCGGTGCAGTTCCTGCCGCGGCGCGGGCAAGTTCACCTGCAAGAGCTGCGACGGCTGGGGCAACCTGAAGATGAACACGTCCTATGGCGTGGTCAACTGGCCCTGCTCCAACTGCCGCAAGGGAGTCGTGACCTGCAATTCCTGCGCCGGCGAGGGCCGCTTGCTCAATACCCGCACCTGCTCGGGCTGCAATGGCGAGGGCCAGGTGAGCCAGCTCCAGCTCGCCTACCAGCGCTAGACCCGCCCGCAACCCGGGTTTTCGGCCGCCGCGCCGCAGCCGACTCGGGCTCGGGAATTCCCCTAGGCGAAACACCTTTTCAAGCATTGCGCTCATTCCGGAACATGTCCGGCTTGGCGCCCCATGTCCCCCGCTGACGCCGCCACGCTCCTCGACCTTCCCGTCAACGCCTCTCCCGAGCAGATCGAGACCCACTTTCTCGAACTGCGCCGCAAGCTGGAGGACAAGATCGCCCGCGCCCCCACTCCCGGCCTTCAGGCGAAATACCGCGAGTCGCTCGCGGAAATCACGACCGCCTTCGAAACCCTCACGCTCGCCGCGGACAGCTCGTCGCTGCCGGTAACCCGGAAGCAGGGTGCCGGGAGCAAGGAGCCGGGAGCGTCCGATTCCGCTGTCGGGTCGCCGCTCGCCGGCGGACCGGCTGCTGCTTCTCCCCGCTCCAGGCTCCCCGCTCCCAGCTCGACCCGCAAGTCGGGCCGCGAATTCCTCCTCGTCGCCATCATCGCTGCCGCCGTCCTCGCCGGCGGTGGCTGGTTCGTCATGAAGACCCGAGCCGACAAC
>JAUXOH010000064.1 GCA_030682505.1 Candidatus Didemnitutus sp.
CGGGTTAGGCTAATTTTTGGAAGGTCGGCGTCTAGCGTGAAATTTCGACAGCCAAGTCGACCCAATACGTCCAGTCAGAGGCCACATCACCGGACGGTCCCGGATTAATGACAAACACAATGCGCGCGCCGTGGAGCGCCGGCAGTTGGATTTGGAACGACGAGAAGCCCCGTTCCGCGGTGCCGGCCTCGGGGTGGAGAATTTCGCGGTGCAACGTGACTTGGCCTCCGTCGGCGGTTTCTAAATATACCTCAAACTCGGCCCCATCCGTGGGCGAGGGATTTTCCGGGGCAGACGCCTCGGGTCTGATACCGTAGCCTCCACTGACCAGTCGGGCCCCGGCCGGCAGCGCGTAGGTCACCCGTGACGGCGCATGGAGGAAAAAATACGTGCGGCGGTCCTCCACGGACACGGAGGCACCGTAGGGGGCGAACACGGACTGCGGAATCATGGAGCCGTCGGACAATCCAATACGGAAGGCCGGCAATTCACTGTCCGGCAGGCCCACCCCCCGCGTGTCGATCTCCTGCTCGGAACTCTTGAACTCGACTCCGTCAGCGCAGATCGCCCGGGCGTCCAATCGATGAAGGCCGGGGGGGAGTTCGGCAGGCAGCGCAAAGTCCACGATGAAGCCCGAACCGGGCTGGATGGTTACGCCATCGAGCAGGTTGCCGTTCAGTCGCAGCTCCACGCGTTGAAGGCGCGCAGCTGAATCCCCGACAGCGACCTTGATCCAGGGTGCATCTCCAACGACGTATCGCGGTGCGAAAATTTCGACGCGGCCCGTCCGTCCCGGCGGGGCGGCGATCGGATTGACTTCGGGGCGACGGATCCGGAACGAGTCCTTGATCGCAAAGAGCCGGAAGCCCTGAGGCACAAACTGACCCGACTCGATCGGCAGATAGTGTTTGCTGACAAATTCACGGAGACGCGGAAATTTTTCGAGCGGATACTTGTTCCACGAGCGGTTGGGTCCGGGGCTGCAGTCCACGATGAAGACGGGTCGCTGTTCGGCCAGATCCGCCAAGAGTTTCGCCATCGTCCCGGGCACGATGGCGTTGGTGGTATCTTGATCGGGTGCGGTGTTGGTCCAGGGAATCAGTCCTGAAAGAAACGAAGCGATCACGTAACGGCTGGCGGGCCGGCGATCGGCATGGAGATAGATGTCAGGATGAAAGCCCCATACGAAGATCTTGTCCGATGATTGGCTGTGCTGCCTGATGAACGCGGCAATCCGCAATGATGGGTCCGGGGGCAGGGTGCGTTGGCGAGCCACCAGCGCGGTTGAACCCGCCTGATAGACGACGACTCCCAGCAGGATCGTCGCGCCGACGCGGAGTGCCCGCCGCGCTGGACCGGTTCCGGCCCAAGTGATCATGCGCGCCAGCGCCAGCGCCGCACCCAAACAGAATGGGGCCAGAAACTGGATGGTGTAGTGATCAAAGCTTCGTCCACTGGAGGCCGACCCGATCAGGCCGGCCACCGACCACCCGACGAGAAACACAAGGCCCGGGTGGCTTTCGTTCCCGGCAAACAGGGAAGGGAGGCGAGCGATCCGGTACAGGATGGTCGCGGCACCGGTCATCCAGATCAGGAGCAGCAAGGGCTGGGTGGAACCGAGCAATTGGAACGGTGTGGCCAGTGCGCCGAGCCGGTCCAATGTAGTGATTTCCGGACCATAATAAGTGAGCGGGTAGGTCCAGGTATAGAAGAAGGCTTCCCCGAGGGCCCCGTGGGCGCCGAAAAAGGCAACGGTCAGCAGAACGGGTGTGATCCAGCCTGCCACCGTGACAAGGACCTGTCGCACGAGGGGGGCCGCGCGGAGCGCTTGCCGCTTGCCGAGGAAAAGCAGCGCCATCAGCGGCGCGATCATCTCGATCAGGGCGGGCTGCTTGGAAAGGAAGGCCAGGCCAAAAAGCAGCCCGGTGGCGAAGAGCCGCGGTAGGCCGGGCGTCGAGCCCCCCATGAGAAAAACCGCGGCCGCCGCACTGGAAAAAAAGGCGACGAACCACTCGGTGTTCGCGGCATTGGCGTCACCTTGATAGAATGCCCCGGTGGCCAGCAGCACGTAGAGCACCGCGGCGGCGGCGCCAACGGCGGGACCGCGCAGCACGCGGCCCGCAAGAAAGAGCAGCCAGCCAGTGCTGGCGATCAATCCGGCGATGCCGCAGTGGACTGCCCAGAGGTTGTTTTCGCCAAATCCGGCGAACATTGCCGCCATCGTGTAGTACGTGAGCGGGCTCCGAATATCCACGGCGTCCCGATAAAGGACCCCGCCCTCAAGCAGGGTGAGCGCAATGGCGGCGTGGATGGCTTCGTCGACATTCCAGACCTTGAAACCGAAGCTGGGGCTGCGGAGCCAGATTGTTCCCGCGACCAGACCGAGCGCGGCGATCAGCAGCAGGGCGCGGGAGCGAAAATTCGCAGCGGCAGGCATGGGGGCTCCTAGCGCCGAAAGTCCGGGGAGGTCCAACAGGTCCAGTCCTTAACCGAATTGCCGGAGGGGTCTGATTCGAAACACAGGCGCACACGACCACCGGCCCGTGGGGCGGGCAATTCGATCTCGTAGCTTTGCAGCCCGCGGTCTTCGGGTATTGCGGTTGGATCGAGGTGCCGGCTCAGCAATTCGACGCGTCTCTTTCCGTCAGTCCAAAAAAGGCGAAAGGTTGCGCCGTCCGTCGGGGTTCCCCCTTCATGGGCGTCGGGTGGAAAACCAAATTGGCCGGCGACCGTGCGCATCCCTTCCGGCACTTTCAGCACCATGGTGCCTGGGGCATGCACCAGCCGAACCACCGTCGCGCCGATCTTTCGGACACTGGATGGAAAGGGATCTGCGATCTCCATTCCGTCGACGTCGTGGCGCGTCGGGCTCTTGAGGCGATAGACGCGGAAGCGGGCATCGAACTCCAGCAGTTTGCGGCCTGGCACGTCGAGCTGTTGCACGTCGGCCAGGCGGTCAAATTCGCGCACCAGTTCATAGTTGGTCGCGGCTAGGTCCGGGGAGAGATAAGGGAGGTCGCCGTCGCCATCCGGCCGCAGCACCAACCACGTTGGCTGGAGATAGCGGATCAGGGCGCCCCAGTGGGTTCCGACGACCAGTTTGGCCTTTACCAATTCGCGGGATGACATGCCCGGCCAGTCATAGGTCTTTAGCCCGGAATAATAACCGATGTAGCCGAGAGGCTCCATGAAGACACTGTCGCCGGGCTGAGAGTGGGCCTTCAGCCACTCTCCGATCACTTGGCGGTTGCCGGTTTCGATGACAGCTTGCTGCGCGCGAACCTGGCGGGCGGTTCCCAACGTGAATAAAACGGCCCCGGCCGCGATGATAGCCATGGCTCCACCCGTGACGAACCGCAGCCAGGTTCGATGAGAGGCCCATACTTGGGCACTGGCTCCGGCCAGCGCCAGTGCCGCCAGCAGAAAAGTGCTCGGGAAATACCACGGGAAGGGAAAGTAAGGGACGTAGGAAAGGTAGGCGGTTCCACCGAAGAAAGCGAAGGAGGCGACCCGCGCTTCGAAGCGGAGACGCGGCACCAGCCAGAGCAATGAACAAACCGTAGCCAGCGTGCGGCCGAAGGGCAGCATCCACGAGGGCCAGTCGGGAAACATGTAATAGGAGGGCAGAAAGGCTCCCTCGGTCGCCGCCTTTCCCTGCCAGATAAGCCAGGGCATTTGCCAGAAATTTTCCAGAAAGCGCGTCGCCGCGCTGAAGCCTCCGCTTTGGGCGGCCTTGGCCACAATGGTGTGGGGCACCGGCGTACCGTAATACCATGCGGCCCAGACCAGCCACGGACCATAGAGCGCCGTGGTGAGAACGGCGGCGCGAAAATAGAGACCAAGCAACTGGCGGCGATTGGCGCCGGTCTGTTCCGGATCATTGAACAACCACACACCGGTTGCAACCAGACCCACGTAGATGAAGCTGTCCGGACGCGTCCACATCAGGCCCGCCCACGCGCAGCCCAAGTGCAGCCACTGGCGCCGACCGATCGAAAAATGGCTCCACAAGGCGTACGCCAGAAAAAGCAGCATGAAGGCGGTCTCCATGCCGTTGATGGTGAAGTCCAGCACCTTGGCGTCTGTGGCGAGGTAGATTGCGAGGAATGCCGCCGCGACCTTCGGGTAGTCCAAACGGCGCGCCAAGGCGAGCAACAGCAGGACGCTCCCGCCGAGCGCGCTGGCGCACATCACTCGAAACAGCCAAAGCGCCGCCAGGTCCGAGGTATTGGCCGTGAGCAGACTGGCGGCGGCCGGCAGCAGCACGCCGAGCGGCGACGTGAAGGTGTGCAGCTTGTCCCCGTGGTTGAAGACCAGACCGTGCCCCGTCGCCAGGTTCTTGCTCGACCGGTAAGTGATGTAGTAATCCTCCCACACGTGGTCGGTGAAGGCGGCGAAGAGCAGGGCGAGCAGGACAACTGCGCCAAAGCGGAGCGCCGCCGCGTAGCGCGAGGAAACTGGGTTCATTGAAGAAATGGCAGGATGGCGGCCCGGAAACTCATTGGCGCGGCTTGGACCGGGAATCAAGGACGCACTCCCAGGCGATGATAATAGGGAAGCAGGGTGACATCAGGTCTTCAGACAGCGGAGCCGGGTAAACCCGCCATTGCAGCGGAGATATTTCGCTCACTGGAGTTCAAGGGTGGATCCCAAGATCCCGCCAGTAGCTCCAGGCGTTGTTTAGATGTCCCGAAGGCGGGGGCAGCGTGTGGAGGAAAATCCGTCCGCCGGGAGTCGCGGGCACGGACACGTCGAGTGTTTGAGCTCCGCGGTCGGACGCTTGTGAGAACGGGCTCAAATGGCGGCGCAACAACTCATGGCGCTGGCCGGCGGCATCCTCCGTTTCAATCAGGAAGACCACCCCGTCGGTCGAACTACCTTCGGAGTACGCTTTCCGCATGATGCCAAACTCGCCGGTGAGCCGGTTCATGCCCGATTGCCATTCGTAGACGAGGGTGGCGGGTGCGTGGGCGAACATGCAGGGCCTGCCATCCTCCTCGGTGTTGGCAAAACCAAACTCGGCCCGTGTCGCCGCGGTGGGGAACACGGGGGTGCCGGCGAAGTCCAGCGTCGTGCGCAGCGGAATCACTTCCAATTCGCCCCAAAAAGCCCGGATCGAACCGGTGTTGTTTTGCGCCGCCGAGGTGCGGAAGCGCAGGGTGCCTTGGGATGGCTGGGGCAAGCTGAGGCGGAAAAAACGAAAGCCGCGGTCGTCCGGCTCGACCACCGGATTGAGCGCCTTGCGGAGAATGGAAACCACGGAGCCGTCCGACCGGATCAGGTCGATGGTGAAATCAACGGGGCCACATTGTGTCGGACCGCTCCAACTCTCATCCAGCACCCCGAGTCCGCCGATGAGTTCGGAAATGTCGGCGCCGAGAGGAAACTCGAACTGCGCCGCGGGCCCCAGCACCGCGACGCGGTGGCCGTTGAACTGGGTCAGGTAGGCCACACCCGCGAGACTGGTGATGTGGGATGGAATCTGGCGGCCCGACTGGGTCAAGGTGAGCGCCGCCGCATCATCCAGTGAAATCGCGCGCTGACGATAGACGATGAAGTGTGCGTCGTGTTCCAGGTAGCGACGTCCATAGACGGTAAGCGCAGCCACCTCCGCCGAGTGATCAAACTCCTCGGCAACTTCGTAATTGTTGGTCAGGAAGTCAGGCGCCTCTTGATCGACCCGTACCGCCTCGAACGGGCGCAGCACGATCCATCTCGGTTGGAGATAGCGCAGCAGCGCTCCCCAGCTGGCGCCCACCTGCTGGCGGGCATGGACCATCTCCTGTGAGGACATGCCCGGCCAGTCGTAGGTCTTGAGGCCGGAGAAGTAGCCGATGTAGCCGAGTGGCTCCATGAAGACCGTGTCTCCGGGGGACGAGTGGTCGCGCAGCCATTCGCCAATTTTCTGGCGCGTACCGTCCTCCACCACGCGCTGTTGCGCGCGCGCCTGCCGGGCCACCTGGCTGAGGCTCCAGAGATTGGTGACGAGCAGAGTCATAACCAGACACCAGGCTGCAATGCGACGCGGCGAACGTGCGGAAGAATCCCTGAGCAACCAGTCAACCAGTCCGGCCAGAGCGACCAGCGCCAGGATGGTCGTGCTCGGGATATACCACGGGAATGGAAAATAAGGAAAATAGGTCAGGTAGAGATGAGCGCCAAAAAAGGCGAACGAGGCCACGCGGGTCCACGGGCGGAGAAACGGCAGAATCCAGAGCAGGCTGCCGAGCGTGGCGAGGATCCGGGAAAGGATGATCAGGGCCGGCGGCCAACCGCCGATCATGTAATAGGAAGGGAGAAAAGTCAGCTCGAGCGACGAACCCTTGGTCCACGCGAGGTAGGGAAGCTGCACGGCGGTGCCCAGCAGCCCGGCAAGAGTATGGGGGCCACCCATGTCACCCTTGGCGGTGATCGTGTGCGGTATCGGCGTTCCGTAGTAATACCAAGTCCACAACAACCAAGGCAGGTAAAGCGCCGTAGTCACGGCCCCTGCGCGGACAAACTGCCAAAACAAGTCGGGGCGTCGGGTGCCCGACTCGCTCTCCCGGTTGAAGAGCCAAATGCCGACGGCGATCAACGCCACATAGATGAAGCTGTCCGGGCGGGTCCACATCAGGCCAGCCCACGCTGCGCCGAGGTAAAGCCATTGGCGCGGTCCCGTGGTGAGATGAGCTCGAAAGGTACAGGCCAGAAAGAGCAGCATGAAGGCCGTCTCCATGCCATTGATGGTGAAATCGATGGTCTTGGCGTCCGTGACGAGCCCAGCCGCGATCAGCACCGTGGCGAGGGTGGCGAGTCGGTGCCGCTGCGCCAGGGAGAAGAGAATGACAACCGCGCCCCCGAGCGCGCCCGCACACAGCACGCGAAAAATCCAGAGCGCGGCCGTGTCAGAGGTATTTCCGGTCAACAAGTAGGCCGCCGCCGGCAACAGCACCCCCAGCGGCGAGGTGAAGGTGTGTAACTTATCCCCGACATTGA
>JAUXOH010000074.1 GCA_030682505.1 Candidatus Didemnitutus sp.
ACAATGGCCTCGCGTACGACGGCATTTTCCGCCCCTCGTGCGCGACCTTCCTGGTGTTCGCCGACTACTCGCGCCCCTCGATGCGGCTCGCCGCGCTCTCGAAACTACCGGTCGTCTATCTCTACACGCACGATTCCGTCGGGGTCGGAGAGGATGGCCCCACCCACCAACCGGTCGAGACCGTCTCCGGTCTGCGCGTGATCCCCAACCTCGATGTCATCCGTCCGGCTGATCCCGAGGAGACCGCCGGTGCGTTCGCGGCGGCCATGGAACACGTCAGCGGACCCACGCTCCTCTCACTCACCCGCCAGGCCGTGCCGATGCTCAATGACATCCCCGTCAACGTGCGCCGCGAAGGCGTGCTGCGCGGCGGCTATGTGGCGGTGCCGGAGACCGCGCCGCTCACGCACGTGTTGCTCTCCTGCGGCAGCGAGTTGCAGTGGGCGATCGCCGCGGCGAAACAACTCGGGGCCGGCGCGCGCGTCGTTTCCCTGCCGTCCTTTGCGCGCTTCGATGCGCAGTCCCAGGACTATCGCGACTCGGTGCTTCCCCCGTCGTGCCGCAAGCGCGTGGCGATCGAGGCCGGGGTGTCCGTCCTGTGGTCGAAATACGTCGGTCTCGACGGCAAGGTGATCGGCATCGATCGCTTCGGCCTGAGTGCCCCGGGCAATATCGCCATGCAAGAGCTCGGCATCACCACCGAGGCCGTCGTCGCCGCCGCCCGGGCGCTCTGAGCACTGCGCGAATTCCCTCCCTTTCCAGCCGGCCCGCGAGAGCCGGCTGTTTTTTTACTCTCCCGGCGCAAAAATCGAAAACCGCGCTTGCCAAAGTAATAAGGAGCCTAACTGTAAGCGCCCTGACTATCTGCCTGCCCATCGACTCATGCCTCATCTCTTGATCAAAGACCTGCCCCGCTACGAATGCCTGATTGAGGCCTCGAAACGTTTTCCCGAGCTCGATCCATCGGCCTGCGAAGCGTTCCTCCACTTGGTGCGCGCGGGCGACGAGGCCTTTCTGGTCGTCGCGCAGAACCTGACGCAGCACCAAATCTCACCCGGTCGTTTCGGCGTCCTGATGTTGCTGGCCCAGAATTCGTGCAATGAGGACTGTACCCAAGGGGTTGAATCCGCCGGCATGACGCCCGCCGAACTGGCTGACAATGCACGGGTCACCCGGGCCACGATGACCGGACTGGTCGACACCCTCGAACGCGACGGGTTCGTGAGCCGGACGACTGACTCGCATGATCGACGCATGATGCGCATCTGCCTGACGCCAAAGGCGCACGACTTTCTCGAAAAGCTGCTACCCGGTCACTTTCGCCTCATGGCCGATTTGATGTCGCCGCTCTCCGAGGCCGAGCGCAAGACCATGGTCAAGTTGATCAACAAGGTCCTGCAGCACGCCTCGACCTTGAACGCGGCTCCCGTCGCAACCGCGCCTGCGGTCGCTTGAGTTCCTTCTCTCCCGGTTTCTCCTTTTTTCTCCACCATGCTCAAGAAATTCATCATCGCGCTCAGCGGCGTTGCCGTGCTGGTCCTCACGCTCGGCGCCATCAAGGTCGCGCAGTTCAAGCAAATGTCCGGCGCGGATCATTCCGTTCCCGCCCTGTCGGTCTCCACGTTCGAAGCGGCGGCCGTCAATTGGAGTCCGATCCTCAAGTCGATCGGCACCCTCGCGCCCGTGCAGGGGGTGACGATCAGTGCCGACGCCGACGGCACCATTGTGCGCATTGCGGCCGACAGCGGCACCGCGGTGCAGGCCGGTGACCTGCTGGTCGAACTCGATACGACGGTGGAAACCGCCAATCTTCACGCCGCCGAGGCCTCTGCCGAGTTGAGCCGGATCAATCTCGAGCGTTCGCAGGAACTCTGGGCCCGCCAGGCCATCGCCAAGTCCGATTTCGACGCCGCCACGGCCGCCGCCCAACAGGCCGTCGCCTCCGTCGCCGCGATCCAGGCGCAAATCGCCAAGAAGCGGGTCCGCGCGCCGTTTGCCGGACGCGTCGGCATCCGCCTGGTGAACCTCGGCCAGTTCGTCGCGCGTGGGCAGTCGCTGCTCCCGCTGCAGAACCTCGATCCGATCTTTGTCAATTTCAGCATCCCGCAGCGCCAGTTGCCGGCGCTCGTCCTCGGTCAGACGATCAAGGTCGTGATCGATGCCTTTGAACAACCCTTCGAGGGCCGCATCACGGCGATCAACTCCGAGGTCGACGCTGCCACGCGCAACGTCTCCGTGCAGGCCACGCTCGCCAACCCGCAGGAACTGCTCCGCGCCGGCATGTTTGCCCGCGTCGAGGTGCAACTGCCGGCCAGGGAGGCGTTGGTCGGCGTCCCGGCGACTGCCATCGCCTATGCCTCCTATGGCAACTCGGTCTACGTGGTCGAGCTGATGAAAGGGGAGGACGGCAAGGAATACCTCGGGGCCCGCCAGCAATTCGTGAAACTCGGGGCCACGCGCGGCGACCTCGTGGCGATCACGGGCGGAGTCAAACCCGGCGACCAGGTGGTGAGCGCCGGTGTGTTCAAACTTCGCAATGGAGTGCTCGTGCAGGTGAACAACACCGTGCAGCCCACCAGCAATCCCAACCCCACGCCCAAGAACACCTGAGTTTTCCCGGCCGGGCCCGTCGCCTGCGGCGGCTTCTTCGTTGGGCCGCCCTCCGGCCTCTCCGGCCCCCTCCAACTCCTTTCCCCCATGGTTTCGAAAAGTTTCACCGACCTGTTTGTGCGCAAGCCCGTCATCGCGCTGGTCGTCAATATTGCCATCCTCATTCTCGGCGTGGTGGCGTATCAGAAGCTGAACACGCGCCAGTATCCGCGCAGCGACAGCGCGGTGGTCAACGTCAACACCGTCTACTTCGGGGCCAGCGCCGACACGGTGCGCGGCTACATCACCACGCAGCTGGAGCGGGTGATCTCGAGTGCCGACGGCATCGACTACATCGAGTCGGAGAGCCGCGCCGGCTTCAGCTCGATCAAGGCCTACCTGCGGCTCAACTACGACACGAACGCCGCCCTCGCGCAGATCAGCGCGAAGATCGACCAGGTCCGCAACGAATTGCCGCCGGAGGCCGAGGCGCCGTTCATCAGCGTCGAAACGGCCGACAACCAGTTTGCCTCGATGTATCTGAGCTTCTATTCGGAAACGCTCGATCAGAACCAGATCACCGACTACCTCAACCGCATGGTCCAGCCGCGCCTTTCCGCGGTGAAGGGCGTGCAAAAGGCCGACGTGCTCGGCGGTCGCGTTTTCGCCATGCGCGTCTGGCTCAAGCCTGACGAACTCGCCGCCCGCGGGATCAGTCCGTCGGAAGTGCGCGCCGCGCTGCAGGCCAACAACGCGCTGGCTGCCGTGGGTTCGACCAAGGGCTCGATGCTGTCCGTTTCCCTCATCGCCAACACCGACCTGAAGTCGGTGGAGGAATTCCGTGAAATGGTCGTCGCCGAGAAAAACGACGCGATCATTCGTCTCGCCGACGTGGCCGACGTGGTCCTCGGCGCCGAGAGTTACAACGAGGAAGTCCGCTTCGGCGGCCAGACGGCCACCTTCATGGGCATTTGGGTTCTGCCCACGGAGAGCACCGTCGAAGTGATCAAGCGGGTGCGCGCCACGATGCCCGAAATCCAACGGGCCTTGCCCGCCGGCCTCAACGCAACGATCGCCTACGACGCCTCGAAATACATCGAGGACGCGCTTAGCGAGATCCTGCGCACGCTCCTCGAGACCCTGCTCATCGTCATGGTAGTGATCTTCCTGTTCATGGGGTCGCTCCGCTCCGTCATGATCCCGATCGTGGCCATGCCGCTGTCGCTGGTCGGGGCGTTGTTCCTCATGCTTGTGATGGGCTTCACCATCAATCTGCTCACGCTGCTCGCGATCGTGCTCGCGGTCGGGATCGTGGTCGATGACGCCATCGTCGTGGTCGAGAACATCGAGCGGCACATCCGCGAGGGACAGTCGCCCGTCGATGCCGCCATTCTCGGCGCGCGCGAACTCGTGGGCCCGGTCATTTCCATGACGATCACGCTCGCGGCCGTTTACGCCCCGATTGGTTTTCAAGGCGGACTCACCGGCGCGCTCTTCCGCGAATTCGCCTTTACGCTGGCGGGTGCGGTGACGGTCTCGGGGTTTGTCGCCCTCACGCTTTCACCGATGATGAGTGCCTACCTCATGCAGGGCCGCGAGGCCGAGGAGAAGGGGCTCACGGGGACCATCAATCACCTCTTTGATCGCCTGCGGAACCGCTACGAGCGGGTCATCGGCCACAGTCTCAACTGGGTGCCCGTCACGCTGACCGTGGCCGGATTGCTCACCCTGCTGCTGCCGGTCTTCCTGATGTTTGCGACGCGTGAACTCGCCCCGAAGGAAGACCAGGGCGTCGTGTTCAGCATTTTGCTGCCGTCGCCCACGGCCACGATCGATCAGAACGTCATTTTCGCTGCCGAAGTGCAGAAGATGTTCGAGAGCGTGCCGGAGTATGCGCAGTCCTTCCAGATCACTTCCGCGCAATGGGGGTTTGCCGGCATCATCCTCAAGCCGTGGTCGGAACGGGAACGCACGTCACTCGCGATCGAACAGTCGTTGCAGGCCCCCGCCAACGCTATTCCCGGGATGAATGTGATCATCACCACGCCGGAGCCATTGCCGTCGGGCGGTTCCATGCCGATCGAGTTCGTGCTGCGCTCGACCGCCAGCCACCAGGAGATGATCGAGTTTGCCGACAAGTTGACGCTCTTCGCCAACACCGAGGCAAACCCGCCCAACGCCGAACCGGTCTTTTATTTTGCCGACACCGATCTGAAGTTCGATCTGCCCCAGGTGGAAATCGAAATCGACAAGGAGAAAGTCGCTTCGATGGGCCTCAGTCTGAGCGATGTCGCCCGCGACCTCGGCTCGATGCTGGGCGGCGGTTACGTCAATCGCTTCATCAACGACGGCCGCAGCTACCGGGTCATCCCCCAAGTCGAGCGCGGCGAGCGGCTCAACGCCGACCAGCTGCTCGACTACCACGTGCGCGGTCCCGCCGGGCAGCTCATCCCCCTCTCGACCATCGCCACGCTCAAGGAGACGGTGCAGCCGCGCACGTTGAACCGCTTCCAGCAACTCAACTCAGTTAAGATCACGGGGGTCGGCCCGAGCATCGATCAGGCGCTGAAGAAACTCGAGGCGAAGGCCGCGGAGATTCTCCCGGCGGGCTACTCGATCGACTATGCTGGACAATCGCGGCAACTGCGCAATGAAGGCGACGCCCTTTGGCAGGCGGCCGTCCTCGCCCTGCTCCTGATCTTCTTGGTGCTCGCGGCCCAGTTCAACAGCTTCCGCGATCCCTTCATCATTTTGCTCGGCTCCGTGCCGCTGGCCTTCTTCGGCGCGATGCTGCCGATCTTCCTCTGGAAGACTTCGCTCAACATCTACTCTCAGATCGGCCTGATCACGCTGGTCGGCCTCATCGCCAAGAACGGCATCTTGATCGTTGAATTTGCCAACACCCTGCAAGAGCAGGGGGTGCCGAAGCGCGAGGCGATCCGTCGCGCCGCCGCCAGGCGCCTGCGCCCCATCCTCATGACCTCGGCCGCCACGGTTTTTGGTCACCTCATGCTCATTTTCGTCACCGGTCCCGGCGCCGCGGCCCGCAATTCCATCGGCTGGGTGCTGGTCGTCGGCATGGCCGTCGGCACCCTCTTCACCATCTTCGTCGTCCCGGCCTTCTACATGCTGATCGCCCGGGATCGCTCGGCGACCAACGGTTCGCCCCCGGCCCCGGAAGCAGGGATTGCCCAACCGGTCTCCACCTCGTAAACCACTTTCCCATCATGAACTCATTCATGCGTCTCACCGGCAGCCTGCTCGCCGGCGCCACTCTCGCCACTTGCGCGTTCGCGCAGATTCCACCCTTCCAGCCCGACGGTCAGCCGGACCCGGATTACGCCGTGCCCGAGGAACTCAATCTCGCCTACGCCATCTCGTTCGCCTTGGACAACAACTTTGCCATCCGGCAGGCGAAGGAGCGCATCCGCCAACAGGAAGGCATTGTGCTCGAAGTGAAGGCCCGGGAGATCCCCACGGTATCATCCACCGCGGCCTATTCCCGGCTCGACCGCGAAATCTCCTCCAGCGGCGATGACCGCAATTGGTCCCTCGGCATCACGGCCCGCCAGACGCTTTACTCCGGTGGCGGGGTGAAAGCCTCCGTGCAAAGCCAGCAACTCGCCTTGGAAGCGGCCACCCTGCAACTCCAGGCCGTGATCGACTCGGCGTTGCTTGAGGTGCGGACCCGTTTCTACAACGTGCTCGTCACACGGGAACGCATCAAGGTGCAGGAGCAGAACACCGAGTTGTTGCAGCGCCAGTTGTTGGACGTGCGCAACCGCTACCAAGCCGGCACGGTCTCCAATTTCGAAGTGCTCCGGGCCGAGGTCGCTCTCGCCAACGCGCAACCGCCGCTCATCACGGCCCGCAACAACTACCGCCTCGCGATCGAAGAGTTGCGGCAATCGCTCGGTTTCACCACCAGCGACTCGGCCAGCGTCGGCCGGATTCCTGAATTTGTCGGCACGCTCGGTTTTACGCCGGTCAGTTTCGAGCTGGGCTCGGCCCTGTCGTCCGCCAAGGCCCGCCGGCCCGACCTGCAGCGGCTCCGTCGCTTGGAAGAGTCGGCCGACCGGACGGTGACGGCGCGCCGCTCGACCCTTTATCCCGATCTGGCCCTCGTCGGCAGCTATGACTGGCGCAAGGCGCCCGGCTCGAACAGTTTCAATGATGCCCGCGATGGCTGGACTGTCGGCCTGCAATCCTCGTGGGCGATTTTCGACGGTCGGGCCACGAAAGGCCGGGTCGTCCAAGCCCGCTCCCAGCTCGAACAGGCCCGCCTTTCCACGGCCGAAGCGGAGCTCGCCGTCTCGGTGGAAGTGCGGCGGGCGCTGTCCTCGCTCCAAGAGGCAACGGAGCTGGCCGCAGCGTCGAAACGCGTGATCGAACAGGCCGAGGAAGCCGTGCGGTTGGCCGATGCCCGCTTCGCCGCCGGCACCGCCACGCAACTCGACGTGTTGCAAGCCCGCACCGACTTGACCACGTCGCGACTCAATCAGCTGGAAGCCTATTACCGCTTCAATCTCGCCAACGCCACGGTCCGCCGCTCGATCGGTTTGCCCGACGAGGAAGTGGACGCGCGTCGCTGATTTGCGGCTGAGCAACCCTTCTCGGCCGCGTTGTTCTCGCAACGCGGCTTTTTTCCGCCCAAAAATGTCCCTGCGATTTCGCCTTTTCGTTCGACCCTGATTTTCAATGCCGTTTGTCCGTCCCCTTCTCCTCACCCTCACTGCACTGGCGGTCTTGCTCGCGTTGGCGTGCGCCGTGGCCTTCACGACCCCGTTTCAGGAATGGGCCGTGCGGCGTGCCGTGAAGGACCACCCAGAATTCCAATTGGAGTTCACCCGGTTTTCGGCGGGCCCCCAGCGGGCCGAGATGGCAGGAGTGGTTTTTTCCGGGGCCGGCCTGCGCGCCGAAGTGGGGCGGTTCTCGGTCGACTACTCGCTCTGGCAACTGCTCGTCCGGAGTCGGCTGGAGGTATCCCGCTTGGCGATGAGCGATGTCGTGCTTGATGTCAGCCGGCGTTCCGGGGCGGAGACGAGTGCGGGCGTGGCCACCGCGCCCGCAGCGGCACCCGGTGCGTTCTTGCAGACGCGCCTGCCCTGGCAACTCGTGATCGGAGACGTGCAAGTGAGCGGTCGGGTCCTGCTGCCGGGTCCGGCCGGGCAGCCGGCCTTGCCGGCGGAATTTGAATTTACCGGTGGGAAACTTGCGCCCGGGCAGGAGGGGGGCTTTTTGTTCAAGACGGCGGTGACCGACCAGCGGCCGGGAGCGGCGGTGACCGCGTTGCACGCGACGGGCGAGTTGCGCCTGCGTCAGACCTTGGACCGGGCCTTTGACCGGGTGGGCCTGACGCTCACGATCGACGCCCATGGCTCGCAGTTTGCCGAGCAAAACCAACTCAAGGTGGCCGCCAGCATGTCCCAGCAGGACCGGGCAGGTCGCTACGATCTGGTGGTCGACACCATCAAGGCCGGACTGACGACGAACCTGGTGACGATCCATGCGTCCTCTCCGCCCGACGGCGAGAAATTCACCGGCCGTTGGGTCGTGGGGGTGCGCGAGGCGCAGGTGGAACCGTTTTTTCTGGGCGGCAGCCTGCCCAAATTCACCGCCCAAGGCGCGGGCACGTTCACGGTGCAGCCACTCGCCCGGTTCATCGCGTTGCAGGGACAGATTGAAGTGGAAGCTTCCGCCCTCGAGGCGTGGGATCCCGCCTTGCGACCCTTGGGGTTGGTGCGTGTTTCAGCGGGGTTTGATCTCACGGAGGTGAACGGTCTTTCGTCGATCAACGCGCTGAAGGTGAAGTTGGCCGGCGCCCAGCCGGTCCTCTCGCTGGAGACGCTGCGACCGGTGACGTTCAACCGCAGCACTCAGAATGTGCAGTTCGGAGGCGAGGGAGCCGGGGAGATCGCGCGGTTGGTCCTGCACGGCTTGCCGCTGGCGTGGGTGCGACCTTTCGTCACCGCCGTCGATTTGTCGGGGCAGGGGGTGACGGGTGAATTTGTCGTGGTGGGAGAACCGGAACAATTGCTCGTGCGCTCCGTTGCGCCGTTGCGCGTGAGCGGGCTCAACGTGGTGAGCGCCGGGGCCTTCTTGCTCGAGCGCGCCGATCTTTCGGTGCGAAGCGTCGCCGTGTTTTCGCCGCAATCGCGGCGGCTGGAATTGACGGAGTTCGAACTGCGCACGGTCGCCGGAGATGCGGTGCGCGGCGACCTCACGGTCGGAATGACGTTGGACGCGGCCACGCCCGCCGTGCACGTGCTGGGCAGCATCGAGGCGGATCTTCCCCACCTGTTGGCGCCTTTCGCTCCGCTCGGCCACGTGCGGCTGAAAGGCGCGACCGATCTCACTCTTTCCTCCACGCAGGTGGAAGTTCGCGCATTGCGGGGCGAAGTCAGTGGCAGCGATGGCCGTCGCTGGTTGAGCGCGAACAGCTCGGTTCCGTTTGCGGTGAATTTGACAACGATGCAGCTCGTGCCGAACGGCGTCGAGGAGCGCGAATTGGGTCGGCTCACCTACGGGCCGTTGTCGCTGGCCGAGCTGCCCTTGTTTCAGGCCCGGTTTCCCCTGGCGGGGCAGGTGGCCGCGGGCGGCTTCACCGTGGCGGCCAAAGGTCCGCGGCTATTCGTCCGGCCCAGTGGAGCGGTGAATCTCACCGGCCTGACGTGGTCGGAGCAAGGCAACCTGCTGATCGACCGCCTGCGGCTCGAGACCTGGCCGACGGTCGAATACAGCGGTCCGACGGATTGGAAAATCTCCGATGGTGCCACCACGCTGCGCACTGCGGCCGGCAAGGAACTGGCGACGTTGAACACGGAATTCATGGCGAACGCCGGCGACGGCTCGCGGGCCACGCTTAATTTCAACGTCGATCTCGCGACCGCAGGGGCGCAACCCGGCCTGACCGGACTGCGGGCCCTCAGCGCGGGTCGGGCCGCCGGCGAAGCGCGCGTCGCGCTGGGCGCCGGGAACCTGCAGACCGAGGTGCGGGCGACGCTCAATGGTTTGGTCGCGCGCGAGGGCAACCAGACGTTGCCCATCGCCAACTTGAATTTGCGGGCGGCGCTGACGGCGGAAGGGGCGTTCACCAGCGAGACCGCGCTGCTGCTCGATCGCCTCGGGCAACGCTCCGAACTCCTGCTCACGGCGAACGCCGCCCGGCGG
>JAUXOH010000104.1 GCA_030682505.1 Candidatus Didemnitutus sp.
CTCGGCGCGTGGGACGTGGCGCCGTTGGTCGAGCAGGCGATGGACGCCCTGCGCTGCCCAGTGGGCGAGGCGATCGTGGATAATCTCTCCGGCGGCGAGCGCCGCCGCGTCGCGCTCGCGCGTCTGCTGTTGCAGAAACCGTCGATTCTCCTCCTCGATGAACCGACCAACCACCTCGACGCCGACAGCGTCAACTGGCTGGAGCAGCATCTCAGTCGTTACGAGGGCACGGTCATCGCCGTGACGCATGATCGCTACTTTCTCGACAATGTCGCCGGTTGGATTCTCGAGCTCGACCATGGGCACGGTCTGCCGTGGAAGGGCAATTATTCCTCCTGGCTGGAACAAAAGCAGGCCGTGGCGGTGGTGGCCGAGCGCACCGAGGGCAAGCGCCAGAAGGCGATGGCGCGCGAACTCGCGTGGATCCGCCAGTCGGCCAAGGCCCGGCAATCCAAGGGGCAGGCGCGCATCAACGCCTACGAGGCCTTGCTCAACGCCGACGTGGCCGAGCAGGAAAAACTATTCGAGATCATCATTCCTCCCGGCCCGCGTCTCGGTCGCGTCGTCGTGCAAGCAGAAGGCGTCGCGAAAGGTTATGGCGACAAATTGCTCTTCGAGAATCTGGAGTTCGCGCTGCCGCCCGGCGGCATTGTTGGCATCATCGGGCCCAACGGCGCGGGCAAGACCACGCTCTTCAAGCTCATCACGGGGATGGAGCAGCCCGACGCGGGCGCGTTCAAGGTCGGCGAGACGGTGCAATTCGCCTACGTCGAACAGTCGCGGGACTCGCTCGAGGGCAACAAGACGATCTGGGAAGTGATCAGCGACAGCCAGGAAGTGATGATCCTTGGCACGCGCTCCGAGAACAGCCGCGCCTATTGCGCGCAATTCGGTTTCACCGGGGCGGATCAACAGAAAAAAGTCGGCGTGCTCTCCGGTGGCGAACGCAACCGCGTGTTGCTTGCCCGCGTGCTGAAGAGCGGCGCCAATCTGCTCCTGCTCGATGAACCGACCAACGATCTCGACGTGAATTCCATCCGCGCGCTGGAGGAGGCGCTCGAAACCTTTGCCGGTTGCGCGGTGATCATCTCGCACGACCGCTGGTTCCTCGACCGCGTGGCGACGCACATCATGGCGTTCGAAGGCGACAGTTACGTGCACGTCTTCGCGGGAAATTACTCGTCGTATCTCGAGGATTACAAAAAGCGCAAAGGCAAGGACGCGGACCAGCCGCACCGGATCAAGTACCGCCGACTGACGCGGTAGCGGGTGCTCCGGCGTTGAGCAATCGCCGCCGGGGCGGCTATTCGAACCCGAAGAGTTGTCCCATCGTGCGGCGGTCCTTCTTCGTCGGTCGACCTTTGCCGCGTTCGCGGGCCAGCAGGTGTTCGAGGCTCGCTTGCTTCACCCGCTCGTATTCTGTCGCGGGAGTGAGATCCTGCACGTAGTCGGCCAGCAACTTTGCGGCGACGCGCGTGCGGGGCAGACCCAGCACCTTCAGGGTGCGCGTCAGCATTCCCAACCGCACGACGACTGTTTCGCCGACATGGACATGGCGACCGGGCTTGGCGACGAGGTCGTTGACGTGGGCATGACCCCCGCGACACGCGTGGGTTGCCTCCGGGCGGGTTTTGAACACCCGCACGCTCCACAGCCATTTGTCCAAGCGAGGATCGTCCATCATAGGTAGTAAAGCGGGAGCGAGGGCGGCGGTCAAATGCCGGCCGTCCGGGCCTGCCGGCCAAATTTTCGCTCCCACGAGAAGAGGTATTGTTGGGCCAATCCGGCCAGCGGACCAAAATGCACGCGGCCGAAGTGGGCGATCTGGGCGGGTTTCCAGCCGGTCAGGCCGTAGCGACGCTCAAGCGCCTTGAGGATCCACGTGTCCACCGGAAAGGCCTCGAATTTGCCCGCGCCGAACAACAAGACGCAGTCGGCCACTTTCTCACCGACGCCGGGGAGTTCCAGCAAACGCGCCTTGGCCTCGGCGTAGGGCGCGGCCTCCGTTTGTTCCAACCAGCCGGGGCGCGCCGCGATCAATTGCGCCGTCGCGTGAATGTAGCGGGCACGAAATCCGAGCAGGCATTGGCGCAGGTCGCTTTCCGGCACGGCGGCGAGTTCGGCCCACGTGGGCAAGCGGGGCGGGAAAACGGGACTCCGACCAACTCCGGGATCGAGCGCCGGGCCGTGCCGCTCGGCGAGCAGGGCCATCATCTGTTTGATCTGCGGAATCTGTTTGGTCGCGCTGCAAAGAAAGCCGAGCAGGGTCTCGCCGAAGGGTTGGCGCAAGAGTCGCAGGCCGGGGAAGGATTCCATGCACCGGGCGAGATGCGCGTCGCTGCACCACGGCAGGGCATCGGCCTGCGCATTCCAATCGGTGTCGCCTCCCAAATAATGCGGCAGGGAGCCGGCCACGCGCTTGGACAGCGCGAGCGGCGCCCGCCACTCCACCGTGGTTTCCCCGCGACGAACCTGCGCGAGGCAATCGGACCATTGTCCGGTCCAAATTCCCTGGGCATCACCGGACCAGCGAAACGCCTGACCGCCATCGAGCGACTCGGCGAGCACGGTCGCAGGAGGCGACCATCCCGCGATCGGTTGCCACTCGCTCCACGAGGCCGGTTCCATCGATTACTCCTCGATGGGCTTTTCCCAAAGGTAGCTCTTCTCCGTGGCGAGGATTTCTCCCGCGACACTGCTGATGGTCAGTTTCCAGGCCACGATGTCAGCCTCCGCGTCCGGCCAGTCTTCGCCCGTCACGCCCAGGTTAAAGACGGCCTTGCCGGGGGTGAGACGGAGGGGGAACGTGAAAGAGCGCGAGCGTTGCGGACCGGGCGGCACGATCTCGACGACCACTTTGGCCTCCACCGCGGGCCCGGCGTTTTCGGTGCGCACAAGAAAATAGTATCCCGCGCGGCGGCCGGGCTGCGTCCGGACGACAATCTGCCCGCCGGTGTTTTCGACCCCGGTGAAGTATTCGGAGATGCGCTTGAACGAACCCGCGTCGCGCCAGCCGGTGAAAACGCGGACAATCTGCACGTCCGCCGCCGCGGTGGAGACAGTGAGAGCCAGAAAAAGCGCGAGGATTCGCATGGGCGGGACGGTGCCGTCAGGGCGCCTGGAGGTAAACCTTTTTGTATTGATGGAAGCCGAGCCGGGCAGGCTCCCAACCCCGCACCGCCGGGTGTATCAGGAAGGAGCGCACGCCGAAGAACAACGGCGCGATCGGCGACGCCTCCAGGAGGCGGGCTTCCGCCAACTGAAACTGCGCGGAGCGAGTCGCTTGATCGGCGGCCCGGGCCGCCGCCGCGAGAGCCGAGTCGTAGTCTGGGTCGGCCCAGCCGGTCCAATTGTTGGTGCCACCGCCGACAAACATATCGAGAAACGTCACCGGATCTACGAAGTCGCCGACCCAACGTGCCGTGGAGATGGCGTAATTGAGCGACTGTTGATGGTGCACCCAGGTCTTTTGCTCGACGGGTGCGATGGTGACCTGAACCCCGAGTTCGTTGGCCCACATCGCCTGGATGACTTCCATGACCTTGCCATGGAGATCGTCGTTGCGCACCTGCACTTCCAAGCGCGGGAAACCCTGGCCGGCGGCAAATCCCGCCTCCGCCAGCAGTTCGCGCGCAGCGGCCGGATCGTAGCGCAAGCGCGCTTGCGCCGTGTATCCGGCGGAGTCGGGTGGGGTGTAGTGAAAGGCCGGGGCGCGGGTGCCGCGCAGCAACGTGCGGGCGAGCAGGGCGCGATCGATGGAGAGCGAGAGTGCGCGGCGCACGCGCGGGTCGTGCAACGGCGGGAGCGTGGTGTTGAAGCGCAGAAAGAAGGTTTCGAGAAAGGGATCGAGCCGCATGCTGGCGGGCGCGTTGCGTTGGTAGGTGGCAACCTTGCTGAGCGGAATCTCGGCGGTGAGATGAACCTGGCCCGCGCGGAAATTGCGTTCGTCGACGTCGCGATTCTCCGTGGGGAAAAAGGTGATGCCGTTCAGGCGCACGCCGGCCGCGTCCCAGTAGTGCGGGTTGCGCGCGACGCGCACGTGGGCGTTGGGCGACCACTCGGTGAGTACAAACGGTCCGTTGCCGACCAGATTGCCGGGGCGGGTCCAGGCGGTGCCGCGGCGTTGCAGCCCGTCATGTTTCCGGAGCGAGGCGAGATGAAGCGGGAACCAGATGGGATTGGCCGTGAGCGCGGGCAGGAAGGGCGTGGGGCGCTCGAGGGTGAGGTGAATCGTGTGATCATCACTCGCGACGGCCGCCAGCGAGTCGGGGTCGGCCTGCCCGGTGTTGATCGCCTCGGCGTTCTTGATCGGGTAGAGCAAATAGGCGTATTCGGCCGCGAGCGCCGGTTGCAGGGCGCGTTGCCACGAGGCGACAAAGTCAGCGGCGGTCAGCGGCGTGCCGTCGGACCAGCGGAGCCCGGTCCGCAAGTGAAAGGTGTAAACGAGTCCGTCGGGGGAGACATCCCAGCGATCAGCGGCTGCGGGCACGGCGGTGGAGGTTTTTTCGTCGAGCGCGCACAGACCTTCAAACAGGGCGAGGGCGATGTTCTGATCCGTGAATGCGGTCATCACTTGCGGGTCGAGGTCCTGCGGTTCGGCACCGTTGCCTATCAGGAGGATCTGCTGGCGAATGCCATCATCGACCGGGCGGGCGAGGACCGGAACAGAGGCGAGCAGGACCAACAGGAGCAACCGGACGGGCATGGAAGGGAAAATGCACGAGAGGGAGAGTGGCGCAAGCCGGTGAATTTTCCTCCAAAAGAGCCGATGAATCAGGTGGCTCTCCTTGCCGGCCGATTGACCGTTACCGAACCCAAGTCACAAGCGTCCCCCGCCGTACGAGCCGCTCAGCAGCGGCATGCCACGGCCTTGCGCCGTTATGCCTTGGATTTGCTCGGTGGGGACGACGCCCAAGTGGCGGCTATTTTGGCCAAGACGTGGGTCGCGCTGGAAGCCGAAGCGATTGAGGAAACCGACGAGCGTTTCGAGGAATGGCTCTTTGCCGACGTGCGACATCGCGTCAATGAAGCCCAACGTTTCGCCGGAGTAACCGAACGCTTCAAGACCGAAGAGCAAGGAAGCGAGGAGCGCGCCGATGCCTCCGGCAAGGATTCTCCGGCAGAAACGACACAACGCTTGTTCGCCCGTTTCACGCCCAAGCAGCAGGAAATGTTGCGACTGAAGTTTCTGCACGGCTTTCACCACGAGGAAATCGCGCGCATCACCGACCTGACGACCAGTCACGCGGCGCAGTTGATCCACAATTCGCTCGGGCGACTCGCGCGGGCTCTGCGCGCGAGGAAGGAAAACACCACTTTGACGGTTCCGGAGGATATCCGGCTCACCTTGGAGGCATTGGGAGAACTGGATGCCGCCGGACGCCGGAGTCTCGAAGCCGCCATGTTGAACCCGAAGGCGATGCGCGAGCGCATCGATGAAATCCAGCGCACCGCGAAGCTCGTGACCGACGTGGTCAACCGCCGCGGAGCCAAGCCGCAACGATCGCGCCGTGGTCCGGTGCCGTGGCAACTGGGTCTGATCGTGCTGGGTGTGGTGGGAACGCTGCTCGCGGGCGGTTGGTGGTGGTCGTCGCAGCCGAGGGACGAGATCACGCGCGAGGAGTCGGTGCCGAAGGCTGCCCGCCCGAACGCCAGCAATCATGCGAGCACGGAAGCGGTTCGTTCCCCGGAGCGGGAAATTTTGCCGGCGAGGGGAGGGACCGGTGTGGGGACTGACTCCGGTTCGCTGGGGATTTTCAAGGCCAAGCCGCTTTCGACCACCGAACGATCCACGCCGGGAAACATCGGGACTCCGGCTGAGGCTACCGCTGCAATCGCGGCGTCGACGCAGGTTGATCACTCGGTTCCGCAGACCCAGGCTCCGCTCCGCGGCGATTCCCCAACGGGTGCCGTCTCGAAGTCGGAACCGCGCGCCCGGAAGAGGGGCGTGGCGGAAGCTGGCGAGCGACATGAACCCGCGGCCGAGGCGCGGGGGGTGGTGGACGCGCGGAAACTTGCGCAAGGGGGAAGAAGCGAAAACGCCCGCGCAGCCACGGCTGCTGGCGGCGGGGCTTTGCCGCCTGGCGCCAAGCGACCGACGGTCGACAGTCGGGCGAACGCAGGCCGCAAGCCGGCAACGGCCGGAACAACGACTCTCGAAGCGGTTCCGCAGCGGGATGCAGCGAAGTCGACCGGGGTGAAGATTGAGAGCACGGAAACGGCGGCGATCGTTGCGCTCCGCCGGGCCTTGGCCTCCGGTCATTGGCCGCGGCCGGAGGAAGTCGATGGACTGGGATTGCAGGAATATTTTTCCACCGTGGCCGAGCAGCGCGAGAAATCGGGATTGTTTGCCGCCGAAATCGAATCGAGTGAGTCGCCGTGGGCTCCCGGTCGCCAGTTGATTCGCGTGGCTGTGCGACCGGTGATCCAACCCCCGGTCAACCGACCCCCGGTGAACGTGGTGTTTCTGCTCGATGTATCGGGCTCGATGGATGCGCCGAATCGATTGCCGCTGGTGCAGGACGCCGTGTTGGCGGTCTTGGAGCACTTGCAGCCGGAGGATCGCGTCGGCGTCGTGACCTATGCCGGGGAATCGCGCGTATTGGTGCCGTCGGCCGGTTTGGCGGAGGCGGCGCAACTCCGGAAGGAGATTCAGGAGTTGGAAGCAAAGGGACAGACCAATGGCGGGGCCGGTCTGGCGACGGCGTTTGCGCTCGCGCGCGCGGATCGACGGGAGCACGGCGAGCAGGTGGTGATCCTGTGCACCGATGGAGAATTCAACATGGGCCAGACCAGCGAAGGCGAATTGGGTGAGCTGATAGATGCCCACGCCGAGTTGGGCGTGCGGCTGGCGATCTTTGGTTTTGGACGGAATCGACAGATTGATCCGCGGCTCGAGAGTCTGGCTGCGCGGGCGCAGGGAGGCAGCGGATATGTCAACACCCGGGCGGATGCCGCCGTGGTGATGCTGGGGCAGCTCACCGACCTTTTTTCGCCGGTGGCGGAGGATCTCCTGCTCGAGGTCGAATTCAATCCGGCGCGGGTGGCAAGCCACCGGCGCCTCGACGGCGACGGCGGTGCGGCGGTGACCCAGTCAGCCGTGTTGCCGGGCGAAGGAGTCGCGGCCTTTTTTGAATACGAACCCCTCGGGAGTGACGAACCGACCGACGGGAGCGTCCTGCTCCAAACCCGGTTGAGCTACCGCCCGGCGGGGGCGGAAGAACGGATCTTCGAAGAGAATCAATGGCGGGGCGCGGACACGTTTTTCGCCGATGCGAGTTCGGAGTTCAAGTTCACCGCGGTGGTGGCGCGGTTTGCCGAACTCCTGCGTGGCACTCCGGCCGAGGCGGCGGGCCAATGGGACAAAATGGAGGCCATGGCCAACGAAGCGCTGGCGGACGATGCCGGCGGATTTCGCCAGGAATTTTTGGCGATGCTGGCGCAGGCCCGGGCGATTCAACCGGACTGAGGCAAAAAAGCGCTGTTCACCGGCCTAAGAAATCGCAGGCTGGGCCGTAACGATGGCAGGTGACGTGACACCCGTTCCCTCTTCCCATGATCGCACTGCCTTCGTGCAACTCGCCGTGGAGCAGCACCAAGCTCCGTTGCTCCGCTATGCCGCGCGGCTGTTGCACGGCGACGTGGAGCGCGCCCGCGATGTCGTGCAAGACACGTTCCTGCGGCTCATGCGTCAGGAACCGGCCGCGGTGGAAGGGCATGTGGCCGAGTGGCTCTTTACGGTCTGTCGCAACCGGACGTTGGATTACCTGCGCAAGGAGGGGCGCGTGAAATTCTTCGAGGAAGGCCAAGCCGAGCGTCTCACCGCGCCCGGGCCGCTGCCCGATCAGGTGGTCGAGCGGGCGGAAGTGCACGCGGCCGTCCTGCGACTGGTGGAGAAATTGCCTCCGAACCAACAGGAGGTCGTGCGGCTGAAGTTCCAAAACGGTTTCAGTTACAAGGAAATCAGCCGGATCACCGAGTTGTCGGTCACGAATGTCGGTTTTATTCTGCACACTGCGCTCGCCCGACTGCGCAAAGAAATGACGGCTCTGCCCGAGTGAGGACCCTGCGATGAACCCCATGGAAAACATTCTCCCCGATGACCCCCGTCTCACTGCCTACGCGTTGAACGAGATGGAGCCGGCGGAGCGGGCCGCGTTCGAGTCCCTCTTGCAGCACGATGCGGCGGCGCGCGCGGTCGTGGCGGAGATTGGCGCGGCCGCCGGAGCACTCGATTTGGCCTTGGCGCACGAACCGCTGCCCGCGGTTGCGGCACCGGGGCGACGGGCGGATGGTCGCGAGGTTTCCGCAAACCCCGCCCGCCGACGGGCGCCGTTGTTGCGGTTTCCCCAGCTTTACTATGTGACGGCGGGCCTGGCGGCGGCGAGCTTCGCCGTGGTGTTCGTGGTCCGGCAATCGACGGAATTGGCGGAGTCGCCGGTGGTGCGCCATGTCGCGGCCGAGAACCGGGTCCCGGCGCCACCGCCTTCGGCCGCGGCGGATCGCGCGTCGGCGACGGAACGGGAAGCGGGTGAACGGAAAATGATGGCCCGGGCGGTGCGCGCCGAGATGCCGATGGTGGCGGACGGCGCGAGTGCTCCGGACCGTTTCTTCGCCACCGCGGAATCCACGACGTCGACGTTCCCGCTGCGGGTGGGACGTGAATCCTACGCGCAGGTGCGCGATCAATTGCGGCGCGGCCTGCGCCCGGCGAGGGAGACGGTGCACGTGGCGGAGATGATCAATGCTTTCAACTACACCTGGCCTGCGCCGGGAGTCGGCGAGGATTTTGCGCTCCTGCTGGAAGAGACAGCGGCCCCGTGGGCTCCGGGTCACCGGTTGGTGCGCGTTGGTTTGAAAGCCTTGGGCGACGCCGGCGCTCAGCGCGCGAGCGGAGCGCAGGTGCGCGTGGATTTCAACCCCGTCCGCGTGCGCGCGTGGCGGTTGATCGGTTTTGAACGCGATGGCGCCGAGGTGGGTGTACAGGGTGCCGCGCGCGAGACGCTGCGGGGGGGCGACTCGGTGACGGCCTTGTATGAGGTGATTGCAGCGGATGCCACGGCCGGAGAGGTCGACCCTACGATGCTGACGCTGACCTTGACCTACCGTGACCCGGGCAGTGGAGCCGAGCGAAGGCGGGCGCAGCGATTCGAAGGGACGGGGGCGGCCTTTGCGGGCGCCAGCGAGGACATGAAATTCGTCGCGGCCGTGGCGGCCTTTGGCCTGGCGCTGCGCGAGTCCCGGCAGCAACCGGCGTTGAGTTTCTCCACGATTGCGGATTGGGCCCTGGCGGGTGCGGCGACGGATCCGATGCGCGTCGAGTTCGCGACGCTGATGCGCGCCGTGGGAGAGTGAGGCTCCGGGCCGGGTTCGTCGCGGTCAGGAGCGACGCCGGTTGGCCCGCGACTGACGGCGCAGCTGCAACACGATTATCCCCAAGCCCGCGATCATCAGCGCGTAAGTGGACGGCTCAGGCACGGGGGTAAAATTGAGCATCAGGGAGCCCGTGCCCGTCAAGGACGTGAGCTGCAGGGAAAAGGTGCCAGCGTAGGTGCTTTGGAACTGTGAGACATCGAGCGACAGATTGGAGGGGTTGGTCAATTGGGTGGCTCCCGAGATGCTCTGGTAGGTCATTAGCGTCCACGAATACAGCCCGTGACTGGGATCCACATCCCCGAGAATGCCACCGATCCCGGCCGAGGTCAGCGTGACCGGGCGAATCACAAAGGGTGAACCCGAAGTGGCGGTGAGTTCCAGCGTGGCCGAGGAGGAGATGTTCACCAGATCGCGGGCGCCCGTGTTGATCAGGTTGGCGCTTTGGATGTTCCATTCATAGACCCCGTCGCTCGCCAGCGTGAGGTGACTGAAGGTGAGTTTGCCAAGGGGATTCGAGCCGAAGCCGGGAGAGACCATGGCCCCCGTACCGATGGTCGCGGTGCTATAGGTGCCGTTGCCCGCCAGGGTGCCGGAGGAAACGATCAGGGGGTTGTAGAGTTCCTTTCCTCCGTCCAAGACCAGCGT
>JAUXOH010000106.1 GCA_030682505.1 Candidatus Didemnitutus sp.
TGAGGTGGACCCCGAAAACTGGACAGGCCGGATCGTTAACGCAAACTCAGCCCAACGATCCCCATGTCAAAGAAACGACGTCAGCATAGTCCCGATCTGAAAGCGCGGGTCGGCTTGGAAGCCCTCAAGGGCATCGAGCCGGTCCATAAGATCGCCGCCAAGTACCAGGTCCACCCCGTGCAGGTGAGCCAATGGAAGAAGGAGGCGGCCGAGCGGCTGCCGGAGGTGTTCGCCCGCAAGGGCGACCAGGACGCCAAGGAGGCGCAGGAGCGGGAGAAGGAACTCTTCGAGGAGATCGGCCGCCTGAAGATGGAACTCGAATGGCTCAAAAAAAAAGTTGGCCAGCTCAACCCTTGAGGAACGCCGCCGCATGATTGAACCGGAACACCCCCAGCTGCCGATCATGCGGCAGTGCGAACTCCTCGGCGTGGCCCGGGCGAGTTACTATCACCAGCCCGAGCCGGAATCCGACGCGAACCTGCGCCTGATGCGGGTGATCGACGAAACCTATCTGGCCTATCCGGTCTTCGGTTCCCGGCAGATGGCCCGCTGGCTGCGCCGGCAGGGCTACGCCGTGAACCGCAAGCGGGTGCAGCGGCTGATGCGCCTGATGGGGCTGGAGGCGATTTACCGGAAGCCCAACCTGTCCCGGAAGCATCCGTCGAATCCGGTCTTCCGGTATCTGCTGCGCCGCCTGGTCATCGACCGGCCGAATCAGGTCTGGGCCATGGACATCACCTACGTTCCGATCCAAGGCGGCTTCATCTACCTGTGCGCCGTGATCGACTGGTATAGCCGGGCGGTCCTGGCCTGGGAGCTGTCGAACACGCTCGATGCCGGCTTCTGCGCCCGGGCCGTGCGCCGGGCGATGGATCAGTATGGCGTGCCCGAGATCTTCAACACCGACCAAGGCTGCCAGTTTACCTCGGCGGAGTTTACCCAGCCGCTGCTGGCCGCCGGCGTGAAGCTCTCGATGGACGGCAAGGGCCGCTGCCTCGACAACGTCTTCGTTGAGCGGCTGTGGCGGACGGTCAAATACGACGAGATCTACCTCAAGAGCTACGGCTCCCAGATCGAGGCCGACACCAACCTCACCACCTTCTTCGGCTTCTACAACGAGCAGCGACCACACAGCTCGCTCGGCGACACCGCTCATCCCGCCACCCCCATGGAAGTCTATCGCCGCGACCTGCCGGTCGCTCTCAGCGCTTGAACTCTCCGCGCTCATCGACCAACAACCCAATCAGAGCGGGGGAGGAGCTTCGCCCCTCCCCCTGCGCCCCCTCCCTTATCTTAACTTAATTTATCCGATCCGCTGTCCAACGGACGGGGTCCACCTCATTGGCAGCGGGTTGTGTGAGTTGCCGCACAGGAACGCTAGGAAGAATGATCAGGTTCTTATCTTGGCCTGGTAAGCTGCTTGCCAGATGATGCGAGCATGAACGGAGTGAAACTGCGATTGAGTGGGGCGGAATACGAAGCTGTCGAAAGCCGGATTGCGGTGCCATTCCAGCTTGCCATGCGGCCATGAACAAAACCTATCGCTCTCGCTTCGTGTTGCTGGTGGCCGCCCTCGCCGTGGTGGCCGCCCTGTCGCTGCTGTTGGTGCAGCAATCGTGGCACAAATTCACCTCGTTGGAGGGCCGCCTCACCAGCAGCCTGCTCGAAAGTTTTCGGCTGGCCGAGGATTTTCAGGCCCGCCTGCAACGACTCAACAACACCCTGCTGCGGTTCACCGCCCGCCGCGAGCCGGCCACTCTGGCCGAGTTTCAGCAGGTCAGCCATGCACTCAATCAATGGATTGATCAGCACGATCCGCAAATGAACGAGGCATCCAACCTGACCACGGAACAGGAGCGGCAACTCTTCCGCCAGATCAACGCGGCCTACGACGATTATCTGCAGGCCGCCAACAGCGTTCTCTCCAATCGCCAACCCGCCGTGGTGACAACGCCAGTGTTTTCGCAACTCGACCAATTCGAGCAACAGTCGCAACGCCTGCTCACCCTCGGCAGTCAACTCGCCGACGCGCACCGGCAAGCCCAGGAATCTTTTCTGGGCGAGGCCAACCGCGCGCTCGGAGTTTTGCGCAGTCTGATGATCGCGGCGATCGTCGTGATGGTTGGGCTCGTGGGCGCATTGGGCATGGTTATTTACCGGGATTTGATCGCGCCCCTGCGCGTCCGGCTGGTGCAAAGTGAAGCGCTCCTCGAACGGCAGGAAAAACTCGCCACACTTGGCACGCTCGCTGCAGGCATTGCACACGAAATCCGCAACCCGCTCACTTCCATCAAGGCCAGGCTCTACACCCTCGGCAAACACATCCAAGGCAATCCAGCCGGCCTCACCGACACGGCGGTCATCAACGATGAAATCGCGCGACTCGAACGCATCGTGCAAGACGTGTTGTCGTTTGCCCGCCCGTCCGAGCCGACGCGCAGGGTCGTCCGCGCCGATGCGCCGCTGGTGGAAGTTCACTCCTTGATGGCGGGCACGCTGGAGAAGATCGACGTGCGCCTCGTGTTTGAACCCGGAGAAAAGCTTTTTGTCTCAATGGACGTGGCCTTGATCAAGCAAGTCCTCATCAATCTTGTTCGCAACGCCGCCGAAGCCATCGAAGGCGGCGGCACGGTCACGTTGCGCGTCCGGGCCGGTCGCGCCGTGTTGCAAGGCACGGAGCGCGAGGTCGCGATTCTGGAAGTTGCCGACACCGGCAAAGGCATTCCGCCGGAAATCGAGAAGCGCCTCTTCGATCCGTTCTTCACCACCAAGGA
>JAUXOH010000145.1 GCA_030682505.1 Candidatus Didemnitutus sp.
TGGTTCAAGGCGGTCGTGCTCGTCGCTCTCGTGGGCTTCTCCTCGTGGGGGATCTACGCGCTGCTGCACGCTTGGGAGAGTGATCGCGGTTCGCTGGCGTCGGCCGTCAACAGCGCTCCGGTCCGAGAAATCGTGGTTTCAACCAACGGCGTCCTGACGCGGGAGTGGGTGACCCAGACTCTGGCTTTTCCCCAGCAGTCCTCGCTGATGGCGCTCGATCTGGCGGCACTGCGCAAAAAACTGATGGCGCACGGCCAAGTCCGCGTCGCGGTGCTGAGCCGCAGTTTTCCGGATTCTTTGGTCGTCACCCTGGAGGAACGCACGCCGGTCGCCCGCCTCCAGGTGGCGGACGGGCGCGGCGCGCCCCGGCATCTGCTCGTGGCCAAGGACGGCGCGGTCTACGAAGGAGCGCATTACGACAAGCCGCTCCTGGCCAGCTTGCCGTGGCTCGCGGGGTTTTCCCTGCGCAAGACTCTCGCGGGCGACTTTGAACCGATTGCCGGGATGGACTCCGTCTCCGATCTGCTGACCACCGCGCAAACGCAGGCCCCGCACCTTTACCGGGATTGGTTGATTGTCTCGCTCAGCCGCTTGGCGGAGAATCGCGAGATCACCGTGAAGTCCGAAGCCATCCCCGAGATCATTTTCAGCGCGCAGGATGACTTTTTCCGCCAGATCGCCCAGCTCGATTACATCATCGACGCCACGCGGCGCCAGTTGGGCGAGCCGGCCTTGCATTCCGTCAACCTTGCCCAAGGACCCCAAGTGCCGGTAAAGCTCGCCCTGACTCCTGAAGAACTGGAGAAACAACAGAACGAACGCCGACCCCATCTCGAATTAAAGCTTCAACCTTCAGCTCCCCGGAAAACCAAACGTGATCTCTAGTCGCGGCAGAATCGTCGGCGCCGTGGAAATCGGCACCGGAAAAATCGCCGTCCTGGTGGGCGAAATCGCCCGCGGGCGGGCGCTCAACATCATTGGCGTCGGGGTCGCCCCCTCGCGCGGCGTGATGAAGGGGGAGGTCGTGGATTACAAGGCCGTCAGCGATGCCGCACACCACGCCCTCGAGATGGCGGAGAAGAAAGCGGGGGCGCGCATCGAGGAAGTCTGGCTGGCGCAGACCGGGCCGCATCTGGATGGTTTCTACAACGAGGCGTCGGTGAATGTGAAGTCGGCCGACAACACGGTGACCCAACTCGACATCGCCACGGTCTGCGATCTCGCCAAGGAAAAGGAACTGCCCGCGGGCCGGTCGCGCATCCATGAAATCCGCCGTCCTTTCCGCCTCGATGGCCGCGTGGTCGCCGACCCGGAACATCTGTCGGGACAGCGGCTCGAAGTCGGCTACTGGATCACCCATGCGCAGGAGAGCAAGGTCAGCGACAACATCCATGTGGTCGGCGGGTATCATTTGGAAGTCCGCGAACTTGTGCTCTCGGCGCTCGCCAGCGGTTCGTTGCTCACCACGCCGGAGGAACGGATTCACGGCGCGCTTGTGCTCGATATCGGCAAGGGGATCACGGACTACGTGCTCTACCGCGACGGCCATGTGCTCGTGACCGGAGCGCTGCCGATCGGGGGCGAGCATCTGACCAACGATCTTGCCATCGGGCTGCGCGTCACGACGGGGCAGGCCGAGATGTTGAAACTGCGCCATGGCCGCGGCACGGTGCAAACCCGCGACAAGTCCGAAAAAGTCTGGCTCAACGGCGACATGTCGTTCGGCGACCGCCAACTGCCGAAGACGGCGATCGAAACCATTGCCGCCGCGCGCGTGCAGGAACTCTTCGAGGTCGTGCGCAAGAAACTCGGGCCGAAATTCTCCGCGGAACATTGCGGGGCCGGGGTCGTGCTCACCGGCGGCACCGCCCGTATGCCGGGCATCGACGAGGCCGCGAGCCGGGTCTTTGGTTTGCCCGCCCGCCGCGGCGAGGCACCGGGCTGGGTGAAGGACGAACTGAAGGACCCGATGTTCAGCACCGTGCTGGGAGTCTTCCAATTCGGCCTGCGCAATATCCACGAGCACCACGTTCCCGCGCGCCCCAAACCCCGCGGCCTGTTCAGCAACCTGGCCCGGCTTTTCTCCTGAGCACCCTGCCATGACGCACAACGAACTTTCCCTTGATCTTTCGGCCGACCGCGAGGTCCGCATCAAACTGGTTGGGATTGGCGGCGGTGGGTCCAACGCCGTCGACCGGCTGCAGCGGGAGCATCTCGACCGCTTGCAGCTCGCGGTCATCAACACCGATTTCAAGGCGCTCAGCGCTTCGCCGGTGCCGGAAAAAGTGTTGAGTGGGGGCAACCTCACGCGCGGCCTGAGCGCGGGGGGCGATCCGGAGCTCGGGGCTGCGGCCGCGGCCGCGGATCAGGAGAAGATTGCGAAAGTGGTGAACGGCACCGACTTGGTTTTCCTCGTGGCCGGTCTCGGCGGCGGCACGGGCTCGGGTGCGTCGTTGGTCGTGGCGGACCTCGCGCGCGAGTCGGGGGCCCTCGTCATCGCCTTCGTCACCCTTCCCTTTACGTTCGAGGGTGGTCGGCGCCGCAAACAGGCGGAGGAAGCACTGGTCGAATTGCGTTCGCGCTGCCATGCCGTGGTGCCGCTGTCCAATGACCTGTTGCTGCAGGAAGGCGTGGAGCAGGCGAGCGTGCTGGATTCGTTTGCCCGCGCGGATGAGTGGATCGGCCGCGGAGTGAAGTCGATCTGGGGCATCCTGTCGCGCACCGGTCTCATCAACCTCGATTTTCAGACCGTCCGCACCGCGTTTCAGACCCGGGGCGGAAAGACCCTGTTCGGTCTCGGGGTGGGTGAGGGGGAAAACGCCGCCCAACAGGCCTTTGACGACCTCAAGAGCTGTCCGTTGCT
>JAUXOH010000165.1 GCA_030682505.1 Candidatus Didemnitutus sp.
CATCAGGCCGCGCTCGATGGGCAGGGAGTGCTCTATTACAGCGAGCAGGGCTTTGATGATTTCTATCCTGGCAAGGGCTCCACCTACCCGGATCTGCTCGGCACGGTCGGCATCTTGTTCGAACAGGCGAGCGCGCGCGGCCATGCGCAGGAAAGCGACAACGGCACGGTGACTTTCCCGTTCGCGATTCGTAATCAGGTGCTCACGTCGCTCAGCACGCTCGCGGCGGGGATCTCGTTGCGCACGGAACTGCTCATCCTGCAGAAGGAATATCCCAAGGAAACCGCCGCCCTCGCGCGCGCGAGCAAGGTGAAGGCGTATGTCTTCGGCGATGACGGTGACCCGGCCCGCGCGTGGGCCTTTTTGAAGCTCCTTGCGCAGCACCGTGTCGAGGTGCGCGCCCTCACCGAGAGCGTGACCGCCGAGGGCCAGACCTTCACCCCCGGCACCGCGTGGGTGGCGCTGGCCGACCAGGCGCAGTTCCGGCTCCTGACCGAGATGTTTGTCAAGCGCACCGAGTTTCAGGACAACACCTTTTACGACGTTTCGGCGTGGACGTTGCCGCTCGCTTACAATCTGCCCTTCGCCGAACTGGCCAAGGCTCCGGCGACCGGCGCCGTGGTCGGGCTCCCGGCCTTCCCGGCTGGCCGACTCGTTGGTGGGCACGCCAGCTACGCCTACGTCTTCAATTGGAATGGTTACTACGCACCGCGGGCGTTGCAGCGCCTGCACCGCGCCGGGATCGTCGTGAAAGGTCTCACGTCCCCGCTCGAGGCGATCGCTGCCGACGGCTCGCGCCACGCCTTTGGTCACGGCGCCGTGCTCGTCCCCCTGGGCGCACAAGCGGACAAGGTCGCGTTGATTCGCAACGTGATCGAAACCATCGTGCAGGAGGACGCCGTGACGGTTTATGGATTCTCCACCGGTCTCACGCCAAAGGGGGTGGATTTTGGCTCCTCATCTTTCATTCCCCTCGTTGCGCCCAAAGTGGCCTTGGTCGTGGGCGACGGCGTCGACCCGCAGGAGATCGGCGCCACGTGGCACCTGCTCGACCAACGCGTCGGCCTTGCGCCGACCTTGCTCGACGTCAACCAGCTCTCCCGCGCGAACCTCACCCGTTACACCTCAATCGTGATGGCGGACGGCCGCTACGATGAGTTCAGCGATGCCATCGTGGCCGCGCTCAAACGCTGGGTGCGCGAAGGTGGCACGCTGGTGGCGGTGGGTCGCGCCGCCCAGTGGGTCGGCAAGAAGGAGATTGCGGCCTTGGAATTCGGCGGCCACGCGACGCCGGCGGCGGGCGTGGGCACGGGTCGCAATCAACCGGCCGCACCGGTGACGGATGGCGAAGGCAGTCGCTTCGCCTTTGGCAGTGCGCCGGAGCGCGAGGCACAGAAACTCGTGGCGGGGGCTTTGTTCGCCGTTTCGATCGATCCCACCCATCCGCTCGGCTACGGATTTTCCAGTGACCGCCTTACGCTCTGTCGCGCCAACACGATCATCCTCAAAGCCGCCAAGTCGCCCTACGAGACCCCCGCCGTTTACACGGCCAAGCCCCTGCAGGCGGGCTACGCCTCCGAGGCGAACCAGAACCTGATCGCGAACTCGGCCGCCATCGTGGCGCTGCCGACCGGCCGCGGGGCGGTGGTCGCGATGCCCGATGACCCGAACTTCCGCGGCTTCTGGTATGGCGGCAACCGGGTGTTCCTCAACGCGATCTTTTACGGCGACGCCATTCGCCCGGTCCGCGCGGGTGACGATTTTGAGGAAACCGACGACGCGCACGCGCACTGAGTGGTGACCAATCCACTTCGCCTCCGGCGCGGTTTGCCGCCCGGAGGATTTCTCGTTTTCAGGCGGGGACGCGACAACCGATGCCCAGCAATCGCCCGAATCTGCGCAACAGTGACACAATTCGGCGTTGAGTCAGGCGCCGGCGTGTTCTCTAGTGGCCCTTCCGCGCTGAAGCGGGAACAATTTAACACTTACCACGCATGAAAGAGCGCATCGGAATCGTCACGGGCGGCGGGGATTGCCCCGGCCTCAATGCTGTCATTTACGCCGTCGTCAAGGCGGCGGATCGCCGCGGTTGGGAAACGCTCGGCATCTACTCGGGTTTTGACGGGCTCCTTTCACCGGTGCAGGCGCGCCCGCTGGATTATCGCGAGATGGACGGACTGCTTTACCTCGGCGGCACGGTGCTCGGCACGTCCAACAAGGGACGCTTCACCGCCAAGATCGGCCATGGCGAAACCAAGGCGATCGACCCGGCCGTGCTGGCCGAAGCCAAACGCAATTTTGATGCCCTCGGTCTGCGCGCCCTCGTGGTGCTCGGCGGCGACGGGTCTCTCTCCATCGGCCTGCAATGCATGGAAGCCGGCATCCCGATCGTCGGCGTGCCGAAGACCATCGACAACGACATCGTCGGCACGAGCGTCACCTTCGGGTTCGATTCGGCGGTCTCGTTTGCGACCGATGCGATCGACCGCCTCCGCACCCACGCCCAAAGCCACAGCCGCGTGATGGTGGTCGAGATGATGGGTCGCTATGCCGGCTGGATTGCCGCCCATGCCGGCATCGCCGGCGGCGCGAGCGTCGTGCTCATTCCGGAAATCCCCTTCAGCTACGAAAGCGTCGTGAAGAAGATCCTCGAGCGCGAAGCCGAGGGGAAGCACTTCACGATGGTGGTGGTGGCCGAGGGCGCGCGACTGAAAGGCGGAGATTTCATCACGCAAGGCGGTTCTCCCGAGGCCAATCGCGAGGCCCGGCTTGGCGGAGTCAGCTTTATCGTCGCCGACGAAATTGCCAAACGCACCGGCAAGGAGACGCGGGCCACGGTGCTGGGTCACTTGCAGCGGGGCGGGGTGCCGACCACCCTCGACCGGTTGCTCTGCACCCGCTTTGGCGCGAGCGCGGTGCGCCTGATCGATGAGCAAAAGTATGGCCACATGGTCGCCCTGAAGGAACCCGACATCATCGATTTTCCGATTTCCGAAGGGGTGAGCAAACTCCGCACCGTGCCAACCGACGGCGATCTCATCCGCACGGGTCGCGCGCTCGGCATCAGCTGGGGTGATTGAGCCGCTCGCGGGACCCCACCGGCCCATGTAGGTTGCGCGCTCGCCGCGCAACGGGACGCAAAGTGGCGCGGTGAGCGCGCCACCGACAGAAATCCCAGTCCGTACGCCCCAGCGGCAACGGAGGAAACTCGCTTTACTCGGCGGCGCGCCGCGCAATTCTTTCGCCAACCCCGTCACCCATGAAGGAAATTCTCCGCAACACCTTTGCCGCGATGATTGGCGCCGTCGTCGGCGTCGTACTGATCACCGCGATCCAAATTTACAGCCAGAGCCTCTACCCGTTGCCCGAGGGGTTGCAGCCCACGGACAAGGTCGCGATGGGTGAATTCATCCGCACGCTGCCGCTTGCCGCGTTGCTCCTCGTGCTCGCCAGCTACTTCGTCGGCGTCACGGCCGGGGCTTGGCTGGCGGGCCGGCTCTCGTTCACGGCGCATCGCCGGCAGGTGATCATGGTCACCCTGCTGTTCACCGCCGCGAGCGTGATGAACCTCCTGGCCTTTCCGCACCCGGCGTGGTTCTGGGCGGCCAACTTCGCGGTCGTCTTCGGTGGCGGCTGGATCGCGCTGTTCCTTTTGGGACTCCGGCGAACGACCATGGCGGTTGAACGGGAGCCTGGTGAAAACAAAGGAACGCAAAACGACGTCACGAACTTTTATTTGAAAGCAAGCGGTGTCGCAATAATTGTGGCGGCCGTGTTGGAGGTTGGCGGATTCGTTCCGGGCCTTAAGGCGATTGTCCCGAGTATTTCTGTTATCGTCGTGTTTTCGATTCCGGCGCTACTTGTTCGTCACTTGATTGCCAAAAGACCGCTTGGACAATTTGCGGCCTTCGCCGTTTGCGCGACTCTCTTTCTTTTGTGGCACGTCCTGCACCAAGCCATTTGGGATTCAGGCAGTCGCGTTTCGTTGCTGTTTATTGCCAGCGTTTTTTTTGCGTATGCGGTCCTGCGTCAACCGAGCAGCAGATTACGAAAAACTGCTGAATAATAAGACAATCAGTTTCGTTGGCGCGTGGCCAACGGCGACGGAGGCTGAGCGCGCACCGACCCTACGCGCGCTCGGCGTAGTGGCGGAAGAGCACCTGGGTGCCGCAATCGTCCCAGCCGCGTGCGCTCACCTCGTCGTAGAGTTGCTTCGCCAGCGCGAGGCCGGGCAGGTCGAGCTTCATCGCGGCGGCAGACTCAAGCGCGAGCCGCATGTCCTTGAGAAAATGTTTCACGTAAAAGCCCGCGGCGAAATCTCCCCGCAATGCGCGCGGGCCGTAGTTGTTCAATGACCAGCTGCCGGCCGCCCCGCCGCCGATACTTTCGATGACCCGCGCCGGATCCAGTCCCGCGTGACGGGCGAAGACGAGGGCTTCGCACCACGCGAGCATGCCGGCCGCGATCGCGATCTGGTTGGCCAGCTTGCAATACTGGCCCGCGCCCGCCGACCCTTGGAGCAGGATGTTCTTGCCCATGACCTCGAAGAGAGGCTTCGCGCGGAGGAAGGCGGTTTCCTCGCCCCCCACCATGATCACCAACCGCGCCTCGCGGGCGCCGATGTCTCCGCCCGAGACCGGGGCATCGAGGGCCGCGCAACCGGCCGCCGCGGCCGCGGTCGCGATGCGCTGGGCGAGGGCCGGACTCGAGGTCGTCATGTCCACGAGCACCGCACCCGGGCGGGCCTGCGCCAGCACGCCATGCGGACCGAAATAGGTTTCCTCCACGTCCTGCGGAAAGCCGACGATGGTGAAGACAAAATCCGCCTGGGCAGCGGCACCGCCGGGAGTGGCATGCCACGTGGCGCCGGACTCGAGCAGGGCTTGGGCCTTCTCCTGGGTGCGGTTGTGCACGTGCAGCGTGTGTCCGGCCTTGAGCAGGTGGCCCGCCATGCTGCGGCCCATCACCCCGGTGCCGATGAATGCGATCGAGTGCGTCGACATGGAGGTGACGCCAACGATTTTGGCTGCCGGTGGCGAAGCTAAAGCAGTCCGGGATTTTCGACGTCGACGGCTGGGTCCACCGAACGCACAGTCCCCGGGTCATGCTCGTGATCAATGCGCTCACTCCGGTATTTCTCATCGTCGCCCTCGGCGCGTGGCTGCAAAAATCGACCTTTGTCTCACCGGGATTCCTGCGCGAAGCGAATCGGGTGACCTATTGGCTCGGTTTGCCCGCGCTGCTCTTCAGTCAGCTCGTCTCCTCGCTGCACGAGGCGGCGGGGGCGGAAAAATTGCTCGGCGCGATGTTCCTCACCACCGGGCTCGCCATACTCGCGGCCTATGCCGCATCGTGGTTGATGCGCGTGCCCGAAGCGGCCACGGGCACGTTTGTTCAGGGCGCGTTTCGCGGCAACCTGGCCTTCGTCGGCCTGCCCATTATTTTTGCGCTGCCGGATGTACCCGTGCTCGACGGTCTTTCCTTGCACAGCGCCGCCGTCATCGCGGTGGCGCCCACGATGGTGCTCTACAATGTCGGTGGCGTGATCGTGCTGACGGTAAGTCAGCATGCTCTGGGCCCCAAGATGATCTGGCCCGTGGTGAAACAACTCGCCGTGACCCCGCCGCTGCTGGCGACCGTGGCGGGCATCAGTTTTGTCGCGCTGGGTTGGACGCTGCCACGCTCGCTTGCCCACACGCTGGGGGCGCTGGGGGAAATGGCGCTGCCGCTCGGCCTGTTGAGCGTCGGCGGTTCACTCGTGACCGCACAACTCACGGGAGCGTGGAAGGCCCCGCTCAGTTCGGCGGTGCTCAAATCGATCGCCGGCCCGCTGATCGGTCTGGCCTCAGCCCGCTGGTTTGGTCTCGGTCCGCGGGAAACCGTGCTGATCATGATTCTGGCGGCCGCCCCGACGGCCATCGTGTCCTACACCATGGCGGTGGAATTGAAGGGGGATGAGAAAATGGCGTCGGCCACCATTGCCCTCAGCGTGGTGACGTCGCTGGTGGCGCTGGCGGTGATTGTCGGATTCTTTCCGGTCTGATGGGTGGCGCCGCAGGCGCGATTTCTCAGGGGATGCGCAACTTCATGCCGACGCGCAGCGTGCCCTGGGCATCGATCACATCGCGGTTGGCGTTGAAGATTTCCTGCCAGCGACCGGGCGTACCGTAGTAGCGATTGCTGATCAGCGACAGGGTGTCGGCGGGCTCGACCGTGTGCACGCGGTCCGCTGTCACCACCACGGCGGCGACCGGGACCGGGAGCGGCGCAGGCGCGCGCGCGGTTTTCAATTCGTAATTCTCGCGGGCGAGCACGTCGTTGGCTCCTTGCACTTGGGCCAACAACGCGCGCAGCGCGGCGGCCTCGGAGCCGGCTTGGGTGCCGCTGCGCTGCAGGGCGGCGAGCGCCTGACCCAAACGCGTGCTCTCGGCTTGGGCGGCAGTGGTGGCAGCTTCGGCGGCGGCGAGTCGTGCCGTCAAATTGTCGCGCTCGGTCGATTTTTCGTTTGCGGCCTGGTTGGTGCGGCCGAGCAGGGCGTCGTGTTCGCGTTGCAATTGGAGGAAAGAGCGCAACGAGATCGCCAGCCGCGTTTCGGCTTCTTCCAGTTTGTCGGTGAGGTCGGGTGCGGGCTCCGCCGCCACCGGGACAGCGCTGGCGGCCGCGCGAGCGGCTTCCAACTCGGAGCGCGTGGCCGCGAGGGACGCTTCCAATGCGGCGACCTGCGGCTGGAGGTTCGGATAGGCCGGGGCGGGTGCGACGCCGGCCAGTTGACTCTCGAGGTCGACGACGCGGTCGCGCAAATCAGGATACGTGGGCGCCGGGATTTCGCGCGGTGCGGCGGCGGCGGCGACCAGCGTGCGATTCTCGGCCAGGAGCTTGTTGGCGGCAGCTTGCGCGGCTTCGGCTTGTTGCTGGCTGCTGGTCAACTGGGCGCGCAGGGTTTGCAACTCCAAGCCGGTTCCGTCCCGGGCGGTGGTGAGCGCGGCAATCCGGCTCGCGCCAGTGCTGACCTGCTGCAGGGCCTGCGCGAGTTGGGCCTCGAGGTTTTGCACCTGCGCGCGCTGGTCGGAGAACGCCGGCGGGGCATCGCGCAACGCCACCACCTGGGCTTCCAGATCACTGACCCGTTCACGAAGATCGGGGTAGGAGGGCGCAACGGGTTGCTGGCGGTTCGCCAGTTGGGCGCGCACCGTCTGCAGTTCCGCATCCACGCCGTTCTTGGCTTCGGTGAAGGCGGCAAAGCGTTTCTCGCTCGTGGCCAGCTGTTGTTGGGCGGAAGCGAGCTGCGCCTCAAGGGTCTGCACTTGCTCGCGGAGATCGGCTCCGGGAGCCGGGGCATCGCGCAAGGTGACCACTTGAGCTTCCAGTTCGCTGACGCGTTCGCGGAGATCAGGGTAGGCCGGGGAGGCGGGTTGCTCGGTGGGTGCGGCGGTGGGGGCCCGCGCGAGTTGCTGCCTGAGCTCCGCCACGCGACCTTCCGCGAGACGCACGTGCTCTTGAGCTTCGTCGACTTGTTGCAGGCCGAGCGCCAGTTGGGTGCGCACGGTTTGCAATTCGGAGTCAACCGCGGCCTTGGCTTCATGGAGGGCCGCGAAGCGGGTTGCGTTGGTCGCGGCCTCTTGGGCGGCGGCAGCGAGTTGGGCTGCGAGGGTTTGCACCTGTTCGCGTTGATCGGCGAACGGCGGTGGCGTGGCGCGCACGGTGGCGATCTCGGCTTCAAGCTCGGTCACACGGTCGCGCAAATCGGGATCGGCCGGTGCATTGGGCTGCGCGGTGGTCGCGGCCTCGAGCTGGGCGATACGTTGGGTGAGTTCGGCGACGCGTGCTTCGGCGAGTTGCACCTGCTCGTGGGCGGCACGGCTCAGGTTGGTCGCGGCCGCGATCTCCGTCTGCGTCTGCGCGGCGAGTGCCTGGTTCTCGCCTTGCAGCCTCTCCGCGGCAGCTTGGGCGACGGCGGTTTGTTCCCGGCTGTCTGCGAGCTGGGTGCGGAGGGTTTGCAGTTCGGAATCAACCCCCGTCTTGGCTTCATGGAGAGCCGCGAAGCGAGTTGCGTGCGTCCCGGCTTCTTGGGCCGCGACGGCGAGTTGGGCTGCGAGGGTTTGCACTTGTTCGCGTTGATCAGCGAACGGCGGTGGCGTGGCCCGCACGGTGGCGATCTCCGCTTCGAGCTCGGTCACGCGGTCGCGCAAATCAGGATAGGTGGGGGCGGGCACTTGCGCGGCGGTGGCGGCCTGCAGTTGCGCGACCTGTTGGGTGAGCTCGCCGATGCGCGTTTCGGCCAAACGAACTTTTTCTTGGGCCGTGCGATCCACTTCGTTGGCTTCGCTGATGGCTGTTTGGGCCTGGACCATCGCAGCATCATGGGCGGCCTTGAGCTGAACGGTTTCCGCTTCCGCGGCGTCACTCTGTTGTTGGAGGCGCGCCAGTTGGGCGGTCAGGGCCTGCAATTCAGATTCAACCCCACGGTGGGCGTCGTTGAGCGAGGCGGCGCGAGTTTCGCTGGTCGCAACCTGTTCGCGCGCGGTGGTGAGTTGGGCCTCGAGGGATTGCACCTGTTCGCGTTGATCAGCGAACGGCGGTGGGGTGGCGCGCACGGTGGCGATTTCGGTTTCGAGCTCGGCCACGCGATCGCGCAAGTCGGGGTAGGCGGGGGCGGGCGTTTCGCGCGGGGCGGATGCGGCGGCGGTCAGGGCGCTGTTTTCGGCGCGCAGCTGGTGTGCTTCCGCCTCGGCGGCCTCGGCTTGCTGCGAACGTTCGGTCAGTTGAACGCGCAACGCATCCAACTCGGAAGCAACGGTGCGGTTCACCGCACTGAGTTCGGTGAGACGGGCCTGGTGGTCGGTCGCTTGTTGCGTGACGGCGGTGAGTTGGACCTCGAGGGACGCCACCTGTTCGCGTTGATCGGCGAAGGGCGGGGGCGTGGCGCGCACAGTCGCGATTTCGGCCTCGAGGCTGGACACACGCGCGCGCAGATCGGGATAGGAGGGCGGCTGGGCGGCCGCGACCTGCAGTTGGGAGATCTGCTGTTGAAGTTCGATTGTGCGACGGGCGGCGTCTTGCGCGCTCGCTTGGACGGTTTCGCTCAGCAGACGGGCGGCGGCGGCCTCCTGCTTGGACTGGGCGGCAAGGGATTGGGAGATGTCGCGCTCACCCCGCAAGGCAGCTATCTCACCGACCAGATCCGTGATCTTGGTGGAGAGAGCATCGCGTTCGCGACGCAGCTGTTCGGCGGCATCGACCACCGTGGAAGTATCGGGCGTGGCGGTGGGGGCGACGGTTGGGACGGGCACCGGGATCAGGCCGAGCGCGGCGCGGCGCTGCGCGAGAAGTTGGCGTCCCGTCGCCAGCTCGGCGGAACTCAGTCTCGCGATGAGGCTATCCAAGGCGCGCCCGCGTGCGCCGTTTTCCAAGGCGATCGAGAGCCAAACGAAAGCCTCCATGGGGTCCTTGGCCACGCCCTGACCTTCAGCGTAGGCCAGCCCGAGGTTGTATTGGGCGATGGCGTTGCCCTGCTCGGCCTTGATCGTGAGCCTGGCAAGTTCACCGTCGGCCGCGGGAGCCGCGTTCAGAACACCGGGCAGAGTTAAGCCGAGAAAAGCGGCAAGCAGGAAACGGGAAAGATTCGTGGTGGGCATGTCCGTTGAGGCACGATTAATGGCCGTCCCGGTCATCCGCGCAAGCCCACCCGTTCGCGCCGGGCAAGAATCAGGGCAATCTCACTCGCGCATTACGGGTTGAGTGCCCGGCGGGCCGCGACCAGCAGCTCCTCGGGGGTGAGGCGCTGCGGGTAGTTGGCATCGCTGTGGGCGAAACGGATCGTGCCGGAGCGATCGACCAGAAAGACCGCCGGCACCGGCAGCCACCGCGCTTCGGGTTCACCGGGAATCGGCGCCAGATCAAAACCGTAGCCCTCGTAGGCTTGGCGGGTTTCGTCATCCATCCGGAACGCCAATCCGAACGCCGCGGCGGCCTCCATCCCGCGATCAGAAAACAAGCGGTAGGCGTAGTGGTGTTTGTTCATCGCTTCGGCCACGGCGAAGGGTCGATCAGGACTGAGGGCGATCAATTGGTAGCCGAGGTCGGTCAGGCCGGCCTCGACTTCCTGCAGATCGGCGAGCTGGCGGGTGCAATAGGGGCACCAACCACCGCGATAGAAAATCAACACGGTGGACCGGCCCTCCACCAGGTCGGCGAGCTGGACCGCTTGGTCGTCCGCCGTGCGCAGCGTTGCGGCGGGCATGGCCACCCCGACCGACAGAGGCTGAACCAAGGTGGGCGACGCCGCGGCCGTCAGACCCCAGACCAGCGACGACGAAGCCAGGAGCAAAAGGACAGCGAGCAGAGGACGGGCATGGTGCATCGATGACAGGAGGCCATGACAGGCCGGATTATTCCACGAATAACCCGGCC
>JAUXOH010000181.1 GCA_030682505.1 Candidatus Didemnitutus sp.
AACTGGATGAAGACGTGGTTCCAGATCTCGATGCAGCGCGGCGAGCTGGAGTTGACGTTAGCCCGGCCGGCCGCCTCGTCGTCCGACGGCAGCAGATTGAAATGGATCTCAGAGCAGGGCCCGCAGGGGCCCGTGTCGCCCATCATCCAGAAATTGTCTTTCTTGTTGCCGTTGACGATGTGCACGGCGGGGTCGAGCCCTTCGGCGCGGAAGATTGCCGCCCAGATGTCGTAGGCTTCCTGATCGAAATCAGCTGGATCGCCCTTGGTCTTGTCAGGCGAGTAAACGGTCGCAAACAAGCGCTTCGGCGGAATGCCCCAGACTTGGGTGAGCAACTCCCAGCCCCATTGAATCGACTCCTTCTTGAAGTAGTCGCCGAAGGACCAGTTGCCCAGCATCTCGAACAGGGTGTGATGATAGGTGTCGAAACCGACGTCCTCGAGGTCGTTGTGTTTGCCGCCGGCGCGAATGCATTTCTGCGTGTCCGCCACGCGCTTCCACGGGGCGGCCTGGTCGCCGAGGAAGTAGGGCACGAACTGGTTCATGCCGGCGTTGGTGAACAACAGATTCGGCGCCGTGGGCATGAGCGAGGACGACGGCACGATGGCGTGCTGCTTCGAGGCGAAGAAATCGAGGAAAGACTGGCGGATTTCGGCAGAGGTCATTGGGCGGACGACAGAGGACGGAGAACAGTGAAGCCAGGGGCCGGGGGCGAGAGCAAATTTGCGTCCACGGCCTTGGCTTGCATTCAACTTGCCGTCTCGCACGCTGTTCCTACTGGGGGCTACCTTGGGCCGGTGCCTCCCCATCTTCATCCCATTGAAGGCGACACTTCCTTTCAACGAATCCCAGCGACTCACGATTCTGCGAGGCTACGGCGTCCTTGACACCCCACCGGAGCAGGCGTTCGACGACCTCACCCTGCTCGCGGCGCAAATCTGCCAGACGCCCATCGCGCTCGTCTCGCTGATTGACGAGGACCGCCAGTGGTTCAAGTCCAAGGTCGGACTCGACGTGACTGAGACCCCGCGCGACCTCGCCTTTTGCGCGCATGCCATCCTGTATTCAAACGAGGTGTTGCAGGTACGCGACGCGCGCCTCGACCCGCGCTTTGCCGACAACCCGCTCGTAACGGGCGATCCGAACATCCGGTTCTACGCCGGCGCGCCGCTGGTTGCCCCCGACGGCCATGCGCTGGGCACGCTGTGCGTGATTGACCGCATCCCGCGCGAGTTGAATCCGGCGCAGGAGGAGGCACTGCGCGTGCTGAGCCGGCACGTCGTCAACCAGCTTGAACTGCGGCGTGCGCTCGCCGCACACCGGCAGGCCGACGAAGACTTGCAATCCGTGGCGGCCCGCAGCGTCGCGAAGGGATGGTCCCTCGAGAAACTCACCGTCACGGCCTTTGTTGGCGCGGGTCTTGCGCTGCTGCTGGTCGGCACGCTCGCGGTGCGCAGTCTCCAACGCTTCAAGACCGACGTTGTCGCGGTCGCGCGTAGCCACGAAGTCATTTCCGCCACGGAAGCATTGTTGCGCGACATCGTTGACCTCCAGACCGGCATGCGCGGCTACATCATCACGGGCGAAGAACGCTACCTCGCGCCCTACCGATCCGGTCTCGCGGCGGTGCCGGGGGATTTCGCCCGGTTGAAGAACCTCACGCTCGACAATTCCCGCCAGCAGGAGCGGATGGCCACGCTTCCGCGGCTGATCGAACATCGACTCGCGGTGGCCGCTGCGAAGCTTGAGGCGCGTCGAACGAAGGGCTTCGCGGAGGCGCAGGCGATTTTTTTCAGCGACGAGGGCCAGACCGTGACCGAGGAGATCCGCGTTGTGGTGGCGGAGATCGTGGCGGAGGAGCAACGGCTTCTCGTCGAGCGGAATCGCATCAGCAGCGCGAGCGGTCGCAACACTCTGTGGATGATCGTCGGATTTGGCGGGTTGATGGCGCTGATTCTTGGAGTGACCGGGTGGCTGATCCGCCGTGAGATCTCCAGCCGCAACGGGGCGCAGCTCCGGGTCCGGCAGCTCAACCACGACCTGCGCGCGCGCGCCGCCGAGTTGGCCGAGGCCAAGGAACGTGCCGAGGGCGCCGACCGGCTCAAGTCCGCCTTCCTCGCGACAATGTCGCACGAACTGCGCACGCCGCTCAACTCCATCCTCGGCTTCACCGGCATCATCCTCCAAGGGCTCACCGGTCCGCTCAATCCCGAGCAGGCCAAGCAGCTCGGCATGGTGCAGGGCAGTGCGAGGCACCTGCTCGCCCTGATCAACGACGTGCTCGACCTCTCCAAGATCGAGGCGGGCGAATTGCGGGTGGCTTGCGCCCCGTTCGACCTGCGGGCGACGCTAGAGCGCACGGTCGCCACGGTGCGCCCGCTGGCCGCCGCCAATGGCCTGGGTTTGCAGCTGGAGATCGCACCTGCCGTCGGCGAAACGGTCAGCGACGCCCGCCGCGTCGAGCAGATCTTGCTCAACTTGGTGAACAACGCCGTCAAATTCACCGAGCGCGGAGAAGTCACCCTGACTGCCGACGTGGTTGGCCCAGTGGTGCGATTGCAGGTCGCCGACACCGGCATCGGCATCGCGCCCGATGATCTGGAGAAGCTGTTCAAGCCCTTCCAGCAGGTTGATACCGGTTTGTCCCGCAATCACGAGGGCACCGGGCTCGGACTGGCCATTTGCCGCCGGCTGGCCGAACTGCTCGGCGGCAAGATCAGCGTGGCCAGCACCCCGGGCCAGGGCAGCGTTTTCACCGTCGAGCTGCCGCGACAGAACCTGCCAACTTCATGAACCGAAAAATTCTCCTCGTCGAGGACAACGAATCGAACCGCTACCTTGCCACTTTTCTGCTCGAGAGGGCCGGATTCACCGTGGTCCATGCGCCTGACGGCTCCGCCGCCCTCGCCCTCGCCGCGACCGCTGATCCCGCGCTGATCCTGCTCGACATCCAGCTGCCCGGAATGGACGGCTATGCCGTCGCCCGCGCGCTGCGCGACCTGCCCGCGCTGGGAGCAGTACCGATCATCGCGGTCACCTCCTATGCCATGACGGGCGATCGGGAGAAGGCGCTGGAGGCGGGTTGCAACACCTACCTCGAAAAGCCGATCAATCCCGAAACGTTCGTGGCCGAAGTCACCCGGCATCTGCCCGGCACTGAAGCGAAAGAGACACCATGACGCGGATTCTCATCGTGGACGACAAGCCGGAGAATCTCTATCTCCTGCGTGCGTTGCTTCAGGGACACGGCTACGAGGTGAATGAGGCGCGCCACGGCGCGGAGGCGTTGGTCAAGGCGCGCGCGGCCCAGCCGGATCTGCTCATCTCCGACCTGCTCATGCCGGTGATGGACGGTTACACGCTCCTGCGGCAATGGAAGCTGGATGCGCGGCTGGGCCAAATTCCCTTTGTCGTCTACACCGCCACTTACACGGAGCCGAAGGACGAGCAGCTCGCGCTCGATCTCGGGGCCGATGCCTTCATCATCAAGCCCGCCGAGCCGGATCCGTTCATGGCGCGCTTGGACGAGGTCCTGGGCCGCCAAAAGCGAGGCGAGCTGGCCAAAACCAGACTGCCCGCCGGAGACGAGCACGCGCTGCTCAAGGAGTACAGCGAGGTGCTCATCCGGAAGCTGGAGACGAAGATGGTCGAGCTGGAGCAGGCCAACCGCGCGCTCACTGCCGATATCGCGACGCGGACGCAGACGGAGTCGGCGCTGCGCGAGAGCGAGGAGCGGTTGCGCTTGTCCACGGAATTGGCGCAGGTGGCGGTGTGGGAATACCGTTTCGCCGACGACAGCATGGCGCGTTCGTCCAACCACGACCGGCTTTACGGACTGCCTTGGCAGGAGAAGTGGGAGTTGAACACCTTTGTGCAGGCGACCCATCCGGATGACCGGGCGCTCACGTTGGCAAAGATCCAGGAGGCAACGGCTCCGGGCGGTCCGGACGACTACACGTTCGATTTTCGGGTGCGACATTCCGACCGGTCAATCCAATGGCTGGCGGTGACTGGCCAAGTGGTGGAACGCTCCGGAACGGGGCAAGGCAC
>JAUXOH010000193.1 GCA_030682505.1 Candidatus Didemnitutus sp.
GTCGCCGTGTCCTCCACGAACGGTCACCAATGGTTCGCTGACCTTTCGGTCAGCCGGCTTTTCACGCGCGGCGACTTGCATGTCTCACCGTTTGCAGGCGTGTTGCTGAGCGAGTGGAGGACCCATCGATTCACCGAGACGGGCGCGGGCATCTACAATGTCACCGTGGCCGGCCAGTCGGCGCGCTCCCTGCGCACCCAGCTGGGCCTCGAAGGACAGATGATCTGGAAAGTCGGCGCCCTGCAGCTGCAACCGCACGTGCGCGCCGCTTGGCTCAGCGAGTTTGCGGATGATCGTCGCTCGATGCGCGCCGCGTTCGGCTCCGTCAATTACACCTTGGCGACCCGCAAACCAGAGCGCGAAAGCGCGCTGTTCAGCGCCGGCCTCAACGTCATGTTCGACCCTCGCGCGATGCTCTACACCGCGTTCACCGCCCAAAGCGGTGGCAGCACCAAGTATCTCAGCGACTGGCGCGTGGGTATCTCCGTCGTCTTCTAAACGACGCGCCCAACCAACGAAAGTTTCCGCCGACGGGCGGCGCCAATTTTTGGCGCTGACCGTCGGTTTTCGTTTTGCCGGATCGTTCGCGCGATCATTCCTATCCTGCCGCCCAGGCCGCATCCGGGCGCCCCATCGCTCACAGCGGCGAGTCGGTTCCGACTCAGAACGACCCGGATTGAACCGCGCGTGACCGGATCGCCATCGGGCAGGGGCGACGGTTGGGGGAGAGAAAGACGGCTGTTTCGTCCTCGAGCGAGGCGAGGTCCGCGTAAACCCTTGCGAACCGCAGCGGCAGCTGGATGATGGCAGGGTCAAATGACTGAACCCAAACCCACCGTCATGCCGCGGATGGATCCTCACCGCGTGGGTAACATGAAGAAGAAACTTAAGCAGGCACCCGTTCCCCGACTCCCCGCCGCGGTTGCGCCGCGGAAACCGTCGGCGGCACGCGAAGGACAGCGGTGTCCCATCGTCGGGATCGGCGCCTCGGCGGGCGGATTGGAGGCATTCACTCAGTTGCTCAGCGAGTTGCCGACCGACACCGGGTTTGGGTTCGTCCTCGTGCAGCACCTTGACCCGCTGCATGAGAGCGCGCTCGCGAAACTGCTGGCGCGGGCGACGGCGATGCCGGTCTCCGAGGTGACGGACAATCTGCGGGTCAAGGCCAACCACATTTATATCATTCCGCCCAACACGAGTCTGGGCATCGTGCGCGGCGTCTTGAAGCTTCAGCCCCGCGCGAGCAACCGCCTCGCCCACCGTTCCATTGACGCTTTCTTTGAAGCGCTCGCGAAGGACCAGCATGAACAAGCCATCGGGGTGATTCTTTCGGGCACCGCCACCGACGGCACACTCGGGTTGGAAGCGATCAAGGCGGAAGGCGGTCTCACCTTCGCCCAGGATGATTCGGCCCGCTACGACTCCATGCCGCGCAGCGCGGCCGCCGCCGGCTGCGTCGATTTCGTTCTCTCGCCGGATGCCATCGCGCGCGAGCTCGCCCGGATCGCCAAGCATCCCGCCGTCGCGCGCCAACGAGTGGCCGGACCAACCCCAAGGGCGGGCCCGGCATCCGGGAGCCCCGCAGTCGAATCCGGACCGGCGGAAACCGGGGAGCAGGCCGGTTACAAAAAGATTCTGGCCCTGCTCCGCAATCATTGCGGGGTTGATTTCTCCCTCTACAAATCCACCACCATCCACCGGCGCATCACCCGGCGCATCGTGCTGAACCACCAGAACACGCTGGCGAGTTACGCCGACTTCCTCCGGGGCAACCCCAAGGAACTCGACGCCCTCTACGCTGACGCGCTCATCAACGTGACCAGTTTCTTCCGCAACGCGGACGCGTTTGAAGCGCTCAAGCGCGACGTTTTCCTGCCTTTGCTCCAGTCGGGGAGCGACGAGTCCGTGCGGGTTTGGGTGGTCGGCTGCTCCACCGGACAGGAGGCCTACTCCGTCGCCATGGCGTTCACGGAGTGTGCCGGGCAGGCGGCGCACCCGCGGAAACTCCAGATGTTCGCCACCGACTTGAACGAGGCGAACCTGGACAAGGCCCGCCACGGCCTCTACCCCAAGAGCATCGTGCAGGATGTTTCCCCGGAGCGCCTGCGTCGCTTCTTCGTCGAAGAGGACGGAGGCTACCGCATCATCAAGTCGTTGCGCGAGCTGGTGGTCTTTGCGCGGCAAAACCTCATCAGCGACCCGCCTTTCTCACGCATGGACCTCATCAGTTGCCGCAACCTGTTGATTTATCTGGAACCGAGCTTGCAGAGGAAAATCTTTCCCGCGTTCCACTACGCACTGAAGCCGGAGGGCGGTTTGTTCTTGGGCGCCTCGGAGTCCATCGGCGGTTGCGCCGACCTGTTCGCGCCCGCGAACAAGAAGCAGAAAATCTTCACCCGGAAGTCCGTTTCGGCCCGGGCATTTCAACTGCCCGTGATCCATGAGGCCGGCGAGTCCCTTCGGCAGGAAAGGGCGCCGCGGGTTTCGCCGTTGCGCGCAAAGCTGCCGACCGGGGTGCCCGAGCCCATCCCCGGTGAACCCAACGCGGAGCGCGAGGCGGACCGGGTGACAGTCAACCAGTTTGCCCCGCCCGGCGTGCTCATCAATGCCGACCTGCAGATCCTGCAATTCCGCGGTTCCACCGGCGCGTTCCTCGAGCCGGCCGCGGGCAAGGCGAGTTTCAATCTGCTGCAAATGGCGCGGGAGGGATTGATGCTGCCCCTGCGCGCGACGATCAACCGGGCCATGAAGGAAGACCAGACCGCACGCACGGAAGACGTGCCGGTCGGCGAGAACGGCAAGACCCGGCGGGTGCACGTGGAAGTGGTGCCGCTGAAAAACCTGAAGCAGCGCTGCTTCCTGGTTTTGTTTGAAGACGCGGAAATGTCTGGAAGCGCCGCGCGGAAAGATTCCTCCCCGGCACTCCCCGAAGGTCAGGCGCAGGCCGAACGGGCCACGGCCACGAAGGAGAGTTTACGCCGGATCGCCGCGCTCGAGCGGGCGCTGGCCGAGACGCGCGACTACCTGCGATCCATCCAAGACCAGCAGGAAGCGGCCAACGAAGAGCTTCAGGCCTCCAATGAAGAGGGCCAGTCGGCCAACGAGGAGTTGCAGAGCCTCAACGAGGAACTGGAAACGTCCAAGGAGGAGCTTGAGTCCACCAACGAGGAGCTCACCACCGTCAACGAGGAGATGGCCAACCGGAACCTTGAGCTCAACCGTCTGAACGGCGATCTCACCAATCTCCAGAACTCGGCCGACCTCGCCGTCGTGCTGCTGCGCCGCAATCTGACCATCCGCCGCTTCAGCGCGCGGGCCGAAAAGCAATTCAACCTCCGACCGTCCGACGTCGGACGGCCCATGAGCGACGTCCGGCACAATCTCCGCCTGTCCGATCTCGATGCCATCTTCGCCGGCGTCATCGCCAACTTGCAGGAATGCGAACGCGAGGTGTGCGCGACCGACGGACGCTGGTATTTGCTGCGCGTGCGCCCCTACCTGACCCTCGACCGGAAAGTGGACGGGGTGGTCGTGGTGCTGGTGGATGTCGACGACCTGAAAAAGACGCAGCGACTCATCACCGAATCCCACGAACATGCCGCGGCCATCATCCGCACGGTGCCCACCCCGCTGGTGATTCTCACCGGGGACCTGCGCGTTTCCACGGCCAACGAAGCGTTCTACCGCACCTTCAAAGTCACGGCCGACGAAACCAAGGACCGCCTGATCTACGAGATCGACCACGGCTCCTGGGACATTCCCCGGTTGCGCCTCCTGCTGGAGAAAATCATTCCCCGCGACAGCTTCTTCGACGATTTCGAGGTCACGCACGATTTCAAGCGGATCGGACGCCGCTGCCTGCTGCTCAATGCGCGGATGCTGGTCGAGCCCAGCGGTCGGCCGAAGGAGATCCTGCTGGGCATCCATGACATCACGGAACGCAAACAGATGGAGGATGACCTGGCGGAGACGCAGGCCAAACTGGCCAAGCACGCCGGGGAACTCGAAGTGGTGGTTGGCAGGCGCACCGCCGAGTTGTCCGCGACGAACCGGCGGTTGAAAGCCTCCGTCGCTTCCGTCCAGAAAAGCGAAGCGCAGTTTCAGGGCCTTTTTCGGGAGTCGCAAGTCATGCAGAAGAGGCTCCGGCAGCTCGCGCACCAGATCCTCACCGCGCAGGAGGAGGAGCGGAAGTCGATCAGCCGCGAATTGCACGACGAGGTCGTGCAGACGCTGGTGGGCATCAACGTCGAGTTGGCGGCATTGGGCAGGGAATCCAGCGGGGGCAAACGCACGCTGCCGGGCAAGATCGCCCGCGCCCAGCGGCTGGTGGAAAAATCCGTGCAGGAAGTGCACCGGTTCGCCCGCAATTTGCGCCCGGCCGTGCTGGATGACCTCGGCCTCATCCCGGCGCTGCATGCGTTCAGCAAGAGCTTGGCCGCACGAAAGAAATTCCATATCCGGCTGACGGCGTTCCGCGGGGTCGAGCAGCTGGGTGCCGCCGAGCGCACCATGTTCTTCCGGGTGGCGCAGGAAGCGCTCAACAATGTCGCCCGGCATGCCCGCGCCTCGCTCGTCAAGGT
>JAUXOH010000200.1 GCA_030682505.1 Candidatus Didemnitutus sp.
GGCCGGGCAGCGCTTGATCGATCGTCTGTTGCAGCGCGGCATCCTTCTCCCGCCACCAGATCTGACCCGGAGCATGTTGGGCGTAGGTGAGACCAATGACCTCTGACTCATCCCCGGAGAAGTGGACGTGGGCGTGGCGGAAATCATATTTCTCATCCGTGTGGAGCACCGGGCCCGTCGTGCCATCCACAGTGTTCAGGCGCACCAGTTCCCAGAGGCCGCGGGGAGTGCGCCGGGCCACCAAGAGCGTGGCGGGGTCGGATTCGACTGCGAGGGGGTGGAATTGCTCGAGGTCGAGGGCCAGGCGTTTCCACTCGTTCTGGGCCAAGAGTTGGAAGAGATGCGGGGTACCCTTGACGAGGGCGATGGCGTAGCGGACCTCCCCCGCGCGGTCGCGCAGCCAGGTGATCACGCCAATTTTCGGCGGTGGTCGGATCTGGCCGACGCTGTTGCTGAATTCGGAGCCAAACGCGCTGCGGAATTCACGGCGAAGATCCAGTTCGTGGAGACCACCCTGCCGGCCTTCGTCGCGGGCATTGCTGCGGATCCACACGAACAGGTGGTCCGGGCGCGCCCGGGGCGAGCCGAGGACTTCGACGGCATCGTGCAAGTTGATCGTCTTGGGATCGGAGAGACGGTCGCGGTGGGCGACGAAGAGCCCGGTCGCGTAGCGCTTGTCGCGGATCACATTGAAGACGATCTTCTCGTCGCCCACCCAGCGGAAGGAGTAGGTGTCGTGGGTTTCCGTGCCGCGCAGGCCGGTGGCGCGCCGGGTGGTGAGGTCGAGGACGCGCAGGCCGGTGGAATCGGTTTTCTCCTCGGCCACCATCATTGCCAGATGGGTGCCGCCGGGATTGAGCCAAGCGACTTTCATCGCGGGCGGCCGGAAGAAATCCCCGGCCGTGAGTTCAGCCGGAGTGCTGGCGACGGGCTTCGGGGTCGGACTGGTTTCGGTGGCGAAATTGGCAGGGGCAAGCAACCCCGCCGCCAAGGCGCACGCCGCACGGGCGAGAACGGGAATTTTCATGGGAGGAATTATCTCGGGCCGGCCCGCCGCGCGATGCCGTCGAATGCAACCAGTCGTCCGCCCGGAGTCAACCGGGGAGGAGCCCCCTCAACCGCGTTTGCCCCAGCGGCGGACTTCCTTCAATTCCGGCGGGCGGGTCTCGACGAGCACGCCGGCGCAAGCCGGGTGCTGCCGCAATGCTTGAAACGCCGGACCGCTGACGCGCCATTTGAGGGCGAACGAAGTCTCGGCTATCGGCGCGACATTCCCCTCGAAGAGGAAACCGAGTTCGACCTTGGTGTCGCCGTTCGCGTCGTCGATCGCGTCGCGCAGTTGCGGGAAAAATTCGGCGAGCTTCGGATGCTCGGGATGGAGGAGCCACGTGACGGTGCGGACCGCGCCGGGGAGGTGGGCGTCGAGCAGATAGACCTCCTTGATGTTGAGACGGGCACCGTCGTTGCCGCGCATCACGGTGCCGAGCACGACCACGGGAAGGTTTTCGGCGAGCAGTTTGCCGTAGGTCTCGTAGGCATCCGCATACATGTTGACGGCCAGGGTGCCCCGCTTGCTCGAGAGAACAAAGAAAGCCCACGGACGGTTGTCGCGTTTGGAGAGGCGCTTGGTGATGCCGGTGATGAGACCGGCGAGGCGGAATTCGATCCGGTCGCCTTCCTCGAGAATGGTTTCCTCCGTGTGCGTGCAGAGTGCCTCGGCGAGACCGGTGTAGGCATTGAGCGGGTGACCGGAGACGTAGAAGCCGAGGAGCTCCTTTTCAAACTGCAGGCGTTCGGCCGAGCTGAAATCGTCGGCGGCGATCGTGCGCGACGTGGCGCCGCTGGTCGCGGTCCGGCGTTTTGGCGCCGGATCCTCGGCGAGCAGGTCGAGGAAACTGTGCTGGCCGGCCGCTTGGTCGCGCGCCTGGGCGGCGGCACCGGCAAGGGCGGAATCGATGCTGTCGAAGAGGGGCTTGCGCGCTGCGCCGCTGAAATCGAAGGCACCCGTCTTTACCAGATGCTCGAGCACGCGCTTGTTGATTGCGCGTCCATCGACGCGTTGGACGAAGTCGTCGAAGCTGGCGAACGGTCCGTTGGCTTCGCGCTCCTCGATGATCTTGAGCGCAGCTTGTTCACCGACGCCCTTGATCCCGGCGAGGCCGAAGCGGATCTTCGCTCCGACGGGGGTGAACATGTCGCGCGATTCGTTGACGTCGGGGCCGAGGACGGTGACGCCCATGGCTTCGCACTCGGCGACGAAGTGTGCGACTTTTTCCGAGTTGCCCAACTCGGCGCTGAGCATGGCGGCCATGAACTGCACCGGGTAGTTGGCCTTGAGGAAACCCGTTTGGTAACTGAGGACGGCGTAGGCGGCGGAGTGTGATTTGTTGAAGCCGTAGCCGGCAAACTTGTTGAGGATGTCGAAGATCGAATTGGCGGTGCGCGCGTCGATCTTGTTCACCCGCGCGGCGCCCTCGACGAATTTGGCGCGCTCGTCGGCCATGGCCCGTTCGTCCTTCTTGCCCATGGCGCGGCGGAGCATGTCGGCGCCGCCGAGCGTGTAGCCGGCGATGATCTTCGCGGCTTCCATGACCTGCTCCTGATAAACCATGACGCCGTAGGTCTCGTGACACACGACCTCGAGGAGCGGGTGCGGGAATTGGACCGTGCTGGGATCCTTCTTGCCGCGAATGTAGTCCGGTATCCACTCCATCGGGCCGGGGCGATAGAGGGCGATGAGGGCGACGATCTCGTCGATCGAAGAGAGACTGATCTGCCGGCAGAGATTCTGCATGCCGCCGGATTCGAGCTGGAAGACGCCGGTGGTGCGGCCGGAGTTCAGCAGCTCGTAGGTCTTGGGGTCGTTGAAATCCTGCGCCTCAATGTCGAACTTCGGGTCCACCGTGCGGTGGATGTTGACGATGGTGTCGGCGATGACCGTGAGCGTCTTGAGGCCGAGGAAATCCATCTTCAGCAGGCCGAGTTTGCCCACGGCGTTCATGTCGTATTGGACCGTGACGTCGCCTTCCTGCAGTGTCAGCGGGACGAATTCCTCGAGCGGCCGGTCGGTGATGATGATGCCGGCGGCGTGCTTGCCGGTGTTGCGCACCATGCCTTCGAGCACGAGCGCCTGGTCAATGATGCGCTTGGCGACTGGATTGTTTTCAAACTCGTTGCGGAGCTCCGCGGACTTTTCGATCGCGACCCGGAGCTCGATGTTGAGCTCGTCGGGGATCATCTTGGCCAAGCGGTCGGCGTCGGCGTAGGGCAGGTCGTGGACGCGGGAGACGTCGCGGATGACCATCTTGGCGCCGAGCGTGCCGTAGGTGATGATGTTGGCGACGCAGTTGTTGCCGTATTTCTGGCGGACGTAGTCGATGACCTCGCTCCGGCGGCGCATGCAGAAATCGATGTCAAAGTCCGGCGGCGAGACGCGCTCGGGATTGAGGAACCGCTCGAAGAGCAGCTTGAAGCGCAGCGGGTCGAGATTCGTGATGCGGAGCAGATAGGCGACGATGCAACCCGCGCCCGAACCGCGGCCGGGACCTACCGCGAGGTCGTGCTACCGCGCCCAGTCGATGAAATCCCAAACGACGAGAAAGTAGTCGACGAAACCGGTCGAGAGGATGACGGAGAGTTCGTAGTCGAGCCGTTCGCAGAGCGTCTTGGCCAGCGAGGGAACGGCGGCCCGCTCGGGCTGATGGTAGTCGACGTCGTAGCGGAATTTGAGGCCGGCGAGGCAGAGGTCCTTGAGGTAACCGCCGCGATCCGTCTTCACCTCGGGGGGCAGCGGATATTTCGGGTAGCGCTCGGAGCCCTTGGGGAACGG
>JAUXOH010000202.1 GCA_030682505.1 Candidatus Didemnitutus sp.
CCCTTCTTGCCGATGACGATGCCGGGACGGGCGGTGAAAATTTTGACGCGGACGCGGTTGCCGGCGCGCTCGATGAAGATGCGCGGCACCATGGCCTGCTTGAGCTTCTCCATCAGCTTCTCGCGGATGATCTGGTCCTCGAGGAGGAGCTTGGCGAAGTCCTTCTTGCGGGCGAACCAGCGAGATTGCCAGTTACGGCGGACGGCAAGGCGGAAACCGGTAGGATTGGTTTTTTGTCCCATAACAGTGTGTGATTAAGCTTTGCTGTCCGAGAGAATGATGCGGAGGTGCGACATGCGCTTGACGCGCGGTTTGGCCGAGCCCTTGGCGCCGGCCTTGAAGCGCTTGAGCACCGGACCGTTCTCGACGAGGGCGCGGTGCACGAACAGCTTGTCGGCAGAAATGTTATGATTGTTTTCCGCGTTCGCGACGGCGCTCTTGAGCGTCTTGGCAAGGAGGCGGGCGGATTTGCGCGGAATGAGCGTGACCATGTCGATCGCTTCGGCCACCGGGCGGCCTTGGATGACATTGGCAACCTCACGCACCTTCTTGGGTGACATGCGCGCGTTACGGGTAAGAGCTTGGATTTCCATTTTTGGGTTCCGATGAGGCGCGGGCCTTAGATTTCCTTGCGGGTGAGACCGCCGTGCGACTTGAACGTGCGCGTCGGCGAGAACTCGCCGAGTTTGTGGCCGACCATGTTCTCAGTGACGTAGACCGGAATGAAGGTCTTGCCATTGTGAACACTGAAGGTGTGACCGATGAATTCCGGCGTGATGGTCGAGCGTCGGCTCCAGGTCTGGATGGGCTTGCGGGCGCCACCGACCTTGGCCGCCTTCTGGACTTTTTCCAGGAGGTGGTAATCGACGAAGAAACCTTTCTTGATTGAACGAGCCATGGGTGAGAGTCGTTAAGCTTATTTCTTGCCGCGCGGCGGACGGCCGTTGTGGCGGGTGACAATGATGGAGTTCGACGGCTTGGAACGACGGCGAGTTGGGAAGCCCTTGGCGAGCTGGCCCCACGGAGAGACGAGATGTTGGCGACCGCCACCACCCTTGGATTTGCCCTGACCACCACCGTTCGGGTGATCGACCGGGTTCATCGCGACACCGCGCACGCGGGGGCGCCGACCGAGCCAGCGATTGCGGCCGGCCTTGCCGAGCTTGCGCTTGTTGTGGTCCTCGTTGCCGACTTCGCCGATGGTGGCGCGGCACTTGGCGTTCACGAGGCGGATTTCGCCGGAGGCCAACTTGAGTTGGGCCATGCCGTCTTCGATCGAGACGAGCTCGGCCGAAGTGCCCGCCGAACGAGCGATCTGCGCACCGTGACCGGGGAGCAGCTCGACGGCGTGGACCTTGGTGGACGGGGGAATTGCGTTCAGGAGAAAACTGTTGCCCGGACGATAGTCGTTCGAGTCGGTCTTCAGCGCACTGTAGATCGTGTCGCCAACCTGCAGGCCGCGAGCAGCGAGCACATAGCTCTTGGTGCCGTCAGCATAGGCGAGGAGCGCGAGGAGCGCGCTGCGGTTGGGATCGTATTCGATCGCCTGGACCTTGGCGGGCATGTCGAGCTTGGCGCGCCGAAAGTCGATGATGCGGTAAAGCTGCTTGTGGCCACCACCGCGACGACGCGAAGTGATGCGACCGTAGGCGTTGCGGCCGCCGGTCTTGGGCTTGCTTTCCACCAAGGAGCGCTCGGGGCGCTTCTTGGAGACGCCCGCAGGACGGTTCAGCTCCGTGAAACGGAGGGCCGCGGTGATAGGACGAAAGGTTTTGATTGGCATGGCGGTATTTCCTCGGCGTTAGACGAGCTCGATCTTGTCGCCCTGTTTCAGAGTGACGATGGCGCGCTTCGAGTCGGAGCCTTTGGTGGGCAGACCTTTGCGCGAACGCTTCGGCTTGCCCTTGATGTTTTGGATGTTCACGCGGGTGACGGAGACCTTGAAGGTCGTCTCGACCGCCTCGCGCACGGTGTATTTGGTGGCCGAAGTGAAGACTTCGAACACGTATTGGCCGTAGTTGGCGGAAAGCTTGGTCGCTTTTTCCGTCAGGCGAAGATTTTTGAGAACTTTATCGGCGCTAATCATGACTGACCTCCGTTGGCCCGGGCGATGATGGTCTCGAGGGCGGCAGACGACACGACGATTTTGGAGTAACCCACGAGATCGAGCGTGTTGAGTTTGTTCGCGGACTGGAGCGAAACACGCGCAAGGTTGCGCGCGGCGCGGGAATTTTCGGCCGTGAACGGGGCGTCGACCAGCAGCACGCGTCCCTTGGGGGCGATGAGGCTGACGAGCTTGCCCATGAGCTTGGTCTTGGGCTGCGCCGTCGAGAAGGCTTCGATCACCTCGATTTCGCCGGCGACGGCGCGATCAAAGAGAGCGCGGGAAAACGCGAGGGCTTTCACCTTGTTGTTGATCTTCTTCGAGAAGTCGCGGGGCTTCGGGCCGAACACGACACCACCACCGCTCCAGAGCGGGGAACGGCTCGAACCCGCGCGAGCGCGGCCGGAACCTTTTTGGGCGTGGGGCTTCTTGCCACCACCGCGGACTTCGCCGCGGGTCTTCGTGGAGCGCGTGCCTTGACGGGCATTGGCGCGGTGAGCGACAACCACTTCCTTGACGGCTTGCAGGCCTTTGGAGCCTTCAAATGTCGGGAGGTCGAACTCCTTTTCGGAGGACTTGGTGGCGTCGGAGCTGTAAACTTTGAGCTTCATGTTGGGTCAGTCTCCTTAGACTTTTTTGGCCTTCTTGCCGGCGCGGATGATGACATCATCGCCGTTGGCGCCAGGAATTGCACCCTTCACGAGGATGATGTTTTTCTCGGCGATGATTTTCACCACGCGGAGATTCTGCACGGTGCGAAACTCGCTGCCCATGTGACCGGGCATGCGTTGGTTCTTCCAGGAGCGGCCAGGGGTCTGGCGCATACCGATGGAACCGATGCGGCGATGGAACATCGAACCGTGGGAGGCGGGACCGCCACCGACACGGAAACGTTTCACCACACCCTGGAAGCCTTTGCCCTTGGAGACACCGAGCACGTCGATGACTTGGCCTTCGGTGAAGGCGGCGACAGTGATGACGTCACCTGCTTTTACGGTGGCAGCCTCAGTGAGGCGGACTTCGCTCAGCACGCGGGGCGTGACTTCGATGCCGGCCTTCTTGGCGTGGTTCGCCTCGGCCTTGGAGGCGTTCTTTGCCTTTTGGGCGCCGAAGCCGAGTTGCACTGCGTTATAACCGTCGATCGCGACGGTCTTAACTTGGATAACCGGGCATGGGCCGGCTTCCACGACGGTGACGGGCACGAGCACGTTTTGCGCGTCGTAGACCTGCGTCATTCCGAGTTTTTTGCCTAAAAGAGTAGTGTTCATAGGCTAAGTGGTAGGTGGAGGGTTCCGTTTGTTTAGACCTACATTAGCAAGTCGGCGATAAAGCCACCGATGGCTGCTAAAGTTGCTGTCTGAAATGGTGTCGTTAGACGTTAATGGTGATGTCCACGCCCGAGGGCAGGTTGAGTTTCTTGAGTTCGTCGACCGTTTGCGCGGTGGGCTCGAGGATGTCGATCAGGCGCTTGTGGGTGCGGGACTCGAACTGCTCCATCGAC
>JAUXOH010000210.1 GCA_030682505.1 Candidatus Didemnitutus sp.
GTGCACGCCGACCTCAACTGCCTTTCCGTCATCCAATTTGCCGTCGATGTGCTCAAGGTGAAGCACATCATGGTCGTGGGGCACTACGGTTGCGCGGGGGTGCTCTCGGCCCTGCGGTGCGAGCGCTTGGGACTGGCGGACAACTGGCTGCGCCACGTGCAGGACGTGAAGACCAAGCACGAGCACTGCCTGCATGCGCTGGCGGACGATTCCTCCCGGGCCGCCCTGCTGTGCGAACTCAACGTGATCGAGCAGGCGGTGAATGTCTGCCAGACGACCGTCGTGGAGGACGCTTGGACCCGCGGCCAAGACCTGACAGTGCACGGCTGGATCTATGGCTTGAAGGACGGACTGCTGCGTGATCTCCACATTTCCGCCGGCAGTACCGGCGAAGCGTTGGCGGCCCAGAAGAACGCCATCGCCGCCGCCACGGGCGCTTGAGGCGGGGAGCGGAATCGGCCCGCTGGGGGAGTCCGTCGGCTGTCCGGGGGATCTTTCCCACTGGACGGCGTCGCAAAGTCGCGGGCTAATGCGCGCGTGAAGCGGTTGGATTTCTTGGGGCCCCGGCGCTTGGTTCATTGTGTGGGCCGCTTCCATCGACTATCCATGGGTCCGCACTCCCATGATTCCGATGGCTGACAATGCTTCGGTGGCCCGCCGGTTTGAGTCTCTGCGCCACTTGGTGGGCAACACCCCGCTCCTCGCGGTGCGTTTTCGTTTTCGCGGCTCGACCCGCGTGGTTTATGCCAAGGCGGAGCACTTCAACCTGACGGGCAGTATCAAGGACCGCATGGCCTTCCACGTTTTGCGGCGCGCTTATGCCACCGGAGCCATCCGCTCGCGCGACACCATCGCCGAAGCGACCAGCGGGAACACGGGCATTGCCTTCGCTGCGGTGGGCCGGGCGCTCGGCCATCCCGTGGTGATCTTCATGCCCGATTGGATGAGCCGCGAACGCACGGACCTGATCCGCAGTCTCGGCGCCCGGATTGTGCCGGTGTCGGCCGAGCAGGGTGGATTCCTCGGCAGCATTCGTCTGGCCGAGGAATACTCGCAGGAGCAGGGGGCCTTTTTGCCCCGCCAGTTTGCCAACGAAGCCAATGTCGAGGCGCACGAACGCACGACGGGGCCGGAACTCTGGTGGCAACTCGACGAGCAAAGGGTGACGCTCGATGCCTTTGTCGCCGGGGTGGGGACGGGAGGCACGGTCATGGGGGTGGGCCGTTTTCTGCGGAACACCCGCCGGGCGATCAAGGTTCATCCGGTTGAACCGGTCGAATCACCCACGCTCAGTGCCGGACGCAAAGTCGGGCGCCACCGCATCCAGGGAATTTCGGATGAGTTTGTGCCTCCCCTGCTGAAGCTCGATCAACTCGACCCGGTGCTCGCCGTCAGCGATGGGGATGCGATCCTCATGGCCCAGAAGTTGGCGACGCAACTGGGCCTCGCCGTGGGGATTTCCTCCGGCGCGAATTTCCTCGCCGCCCTGCAGGCGCAGGAGCTCCTCGGGCCGCGGGCCGCGGTCGCAACGGTGTTCAGTGACGACAACAAGAAATACCTCAGCACGGACCTGCTGCGCGAGGAACCGGTGCGGGCGGGCTACCTGACCCCGGAGATCGAGCTCCTGGATTTCACGAGTCACAAGCGCGTTTGCGCCACGTGCCTGGACGCCGATTGTGACCTGCGCCCGGACTGAATTCGGAAGGGCAGACGCAAAAAATCCCGCGGCCATCACCGCGGGATTGGTTCTTCCCAGTGGGCTGGGGAAAAATGACTAGGCGCGGCCCATGTAGGTGCCGTCGGTCGTGCTGACGCGGATGACTTCGCCTTCCTTGATGAACAAAGGGACCTGCACCACGAGGCCCGTTTCGCAGGTCGCGGGCTTTTGCACGTTGGAGGCGGTGTCGCCCTTCACGCCATCGGCACTCTCGATGATCTTGAGCGTCACGGCCGTGGGGAGATCAATCGTGACCGGGACTTCGTTGATGAAGAGCACCTCGGCTTTACCGTTGGCGACGAGATAGTTCTTGGAGTCGCCGATCATGGTCTCGTTGAGTTCGAAGGACTCAAAGGACTCGGGATCCATGAACGTGTAGGTGTCGCGATCCGCATAGCTGAATTCCAGCGTGCGGCGATCCGTCGACAGCACCTCGACGGTGTCCGAGGAATTAAAGCGCTGCTCGAGCGTCTTGCCGTAGCGCAAATTGCGCATCTTGATCTGCACGAAAGCGCGCAAATTGCCCGGCGTGCGATGCTGGGTCTCCATCACCAAGTGGGGTTCGCTGTTGAACTTGATGACTTGGCCTTTGCGGATGTCGTTGGCTGCGGGCATGACGATTTCAGATACGGTGTTGAAGTTGGGAAGGGGATAGGAATACCGGGGCGGTTTTCGCACTGTCAACAGTCGTCTCGGGCGGAAGTCGGTCCCGGGCTTCGCCATTCGACTCTGCAGGGCGACCAGCGGGCGGTATTTGTTGCCAATCGGACCCCGGAAACCGGGGCTGTTATCTCCAAGCTTGTCATTTCCAAGCTGTTTCCGAGACTTCGCCGCAATACCAATGAAGCAGCGCACCCTCTTGCGCGAGGTCTCCATCAAGGGCAATGCCCTGCACACTGGAGACGCCGTGCACATGATTTTCAAACCCGCGGCGGTCGACCACGGCATCGTGTTCAAACGGATGGACCTCCACGGCCATCCCGAAATCAAACCGCGGGTCGATCTCGTCACCGACTTGGTCCGGGCCACCACCATCCAGCAGGGACATGCGAAGATCCATACCGTCGAGCACGTGCTCAGCGCCTTGAGCGGTTGCGGGATCGACAACCTCCTCATCGAGATGGATGCCGGCGAGCCGCCGATCATGGACGGTTCCGCCCGGGAATTCGTCAAAATGATCCAGCAGGGCGAACCGCTCGAGCAGGACGCCGAGCGCGAATACTTCACGCTCACCGAACCGATCTCCGTCTCGCGCGGCAACTCCTCCATCATCGCGCTGCCGTTCGACGGTCTGAAGATTTCCTGCACCAGCGCCGACGACCGCGGCATCCACACCCAGCACCTCTCGCTGACGATCGATCCCGACGTCTATGTGACGCAGATCGCGGCTTCGCGCACCTTTACCATTTACGAGGACATCGAGGGGTTGCTCAAGCTGGGCAAGATCAAGGGCGGTTCGCTCGACTGCGCGGTGGTGATCAAGGGCGACAAGATCATCTCCAAGGAGCCGCTGCGCTTCGCCGACGAGTTTGTCCGGCACAAGATTCTCGACATCGTCGGGGACATCACGCTCCTCGGCGCGCCCCTCAAGGCGCACATCGTCGCCACGCGGCCCGGCCACGCCATCAACGCCGAGTTGACCAAGCTGCTCTTCGAAAAACTGGAGGCCTGGAAGAAGGGGGGCAAGAAGCCCACCAAGCCCGCCACGCCGAAGGCCGAGATCACCACCGAGACCACGCTCGACATCCGCCGGGTGCTCGACACGTTGCCGCACCGCTATCCGTTCGTCATGATCGACCGCGTGGTCGAGCTCACCGACGACACGTTGACCGCGATCAAGAACGTCACGATCAACGAGCCGTATTTCCAAGGGCACTATCCGGGCAATCCCGTGATGCCCGGCGTGCTCCAGATCGAGGCCATGGCGCAGGCGGCCGGGATCCTCCTGCTCCGGCGCACCACGATGGAAAGCAAGACCGCGCTCTTCATGAGTTGCGACAAGGTGAAGTGGCGCAAACCCGTCCGACCCGGCGATCAACTCAGCATCAAGGTCAAACTCACCAAACTGCGCGGCACCATCGCCTGTGCCGAGGGCGAGTGCAGTGTCGGCGCTCAGACGGTTTCCTCCGGTGAGCTGATGTTCGCCTTGGTGGATACAAACCAGATGGACTGAGTCATGGCGCAGACCATTCATCCCACCGCCATCATCGAGGACGGCGCGCAATTTGGAGCCGACGTCGCGATCGGTGCCTATGCCTATGTCGGCGCCAAGGTCGTGCTGGGCAACGGGTGCGTCCTGCACCACCACGCCAACGTCGAGGGTCGCACTCGCCTCGGGCAGAATTGCGAGTTGTTTCCTTTCACCTGCATCGGCACGAAGACCCACGACCTCAAGTATGTCGGCGGCGAGCCCGGCCTGGTGATCGGCGATCGCAACGTCTTTCGCGAATACGTCAGCGTGCATGGTGCGACCAAGGCCGACGAGGACACCAAGATGGGCGACGACAACGTGCTGCTCGCTTACGCCCACGTCGCGCACGACTGCATCATCGGCAACAATCTGGTGATGAGCGCCCAATCGGCCCTTGCGGGCCATGTGGTGGTCGATGACAACGTCAATATCGGCTGGGGCACCGGGGTGCATCAGTTCTGCCGCGTGGGTTCCCACGCGATGCTCGGCGGCATGTCGAAAATCGTGCAGGATGTCCCCCCGTATGTGATCGCGGATGGCAATCCGGCGATTGCCCGCTCGATCAACAAGGTCGGCCTCGAACGCTTTGGCCTCACCGTCGAACAGCTCGACGCGATCAAGCACGCCTTCCGTATTTTCTACCGCGCCGGGCTCAATCGCATCCAGGCCTTCGAGCGCATGCACGGGCACCAACTCGCCGGCACGCCGGAGTTTCAGGCCTTTCTCAATTTTGTGACGAGGAGCGAACGCGGCGTGATTGCCGGTCGCTGAGTCACGGCGTTTCGTCGGGCGGTCGCGGGAGGTCGCCGAGGCGTCTCAACAGGGGGTAGGGATACAGGCCCGAGCGATGCCCGTCGCTGAAGTGAAAACAGATGGCGTAGTTGCCGACCTGCTCCCAGCTCCGCACCTCGACCCCGAGATGGCTCTTGGGCGCCTCGCCGCCGTATTGGTGGCCGAAGATATCCTGCTCTCCGCGCACCTCGGCGCTGGGCGACGCGGCGCGCAAGGTCGCGAAGGTGATGAAGCTTTCCTGGTCGTCGCTCCAGCGAATGGCGACTTCAGGGCCGATGAGTTGCACGTCGAGCGGGCGGATGGGATCCATGGGAGTGACTCACGCTCCCGTGAATTCTGCGCAAAGGGAAGCTCGGAAACTCCAGGGTGCAGTCGCGAAAGCCGGGACGATCGGCTCCGCCTCAGTTGAAGAAGGGACGGAGCGAACTGGCGAGCCGGTCGAACTGCTGCTGCTGCTCGCGGTAAACCGTTTGGGCGCGACGATCCGGTTGGCAGCGCGTGCTCTCGTCCATCTCCACCGTCGCAGCGCACAGGTCCGCCAGCGGCAGGTTCGCGCCGAGTTGGTGGGCATGGCACCACACCGCTTGGATCGCGCCGCCGAGCGCGGCCCCCTCGTCCGCCTTCATCTTCACCACGGGCAACCCGAAGACATCGGCCATGATTTGCCGCCACTGGGGCGACCGGGCACCGCCACCGGTGAGCCGGATCTCCTGCGGCTTGATGCCGAGGGCCGTGAGCCGGCGCAGGCCGTGGTTCATGCCCAGCGTCGCGCCTTCCATGGCGGCCCGCATCAGGTGCCCGGGTGTGCCGTTGGCCCGCGTGAGTCCGAACAACACGCCCTTGCCGTGAGGCAGGTTCGGGGTGCGCTCGCCGTCCAGATAGGGCAGCAACACCAGTCCGCCGGCACCGGAGGGGACGCCAGCCACGGCCGCATCCACCGCGGCGTGATCCAGACCCGCGAGGGTGCGAAACTGTTCGGTGACCCCCGTGACATTCATCGTGCAGACCAGCGGCAGCCAACCACCGGTGGAGGAACAAAACGCCGCGATTTCTCCCAAGGGATCGATCACGGGTTGGTTGCTGTGCGCGTAAATCGTGCCGCTCGTGCCGAA
>JAUXOH010000223.1 GCA_030682505.1 Candidatus Didemnitutus sp.
CGCCGGCGCCGACGGGGACGCCGGCCACGGCCGCATCCACCGCGGCGTGATCCAGGCCCGCGACGGTGCGGAACTGTTCGGTGACCCCCGTCACATTCATCGTGCAGGCCAGCGGCAGCCAACCCCCGGTGGAGGAACAAAACGCGGCGATTTCCCCCAAGGGATCGATCACGGGTTGGTTGCTGTGCGCGTAGATCGTGCCGCTCGTGCCCAAGCTCGCCGTGACGACGCCGGGCCGGACGTTGCCCGTGCCGATCGCGCCCATCATGTTGTCGCCCCCTCCGGCGCTGACGATGACGTCGGACGGGAGTCCGAGTCGTTGGGCAATTTCAGGGCGCAAGGTGCCGGCGACCGATTGGGAGTCGGAGAGCGCGGGGAGAAAGTCGATCAGGTTGCGGTCGATGGCAGCGGTGACGGCTTTCGACCAAGCGCGGCGGCGCACATCCATCAACGCCGTGCCCGAGGCATCGCCGAACTCCATGCGGTAATGGCCAGTAAGATGATAGTTCAGGTAGTCGTGCGGCAGTAGGACGTGGCGCAGCCGGCGATAGTTGGCGGGCTCATTGCGCTTCAGCCAGAGAATCTTCGGCGCCGTATAGCCCGGCAGGAAAGGCAGGCCGGTGTGGCGGATCACCGCCTTGGTCCCACCCAGTTTGCGCGTGAGCAGTTCACATTCCCGCGTGGTGCTGGTGTCGCACCACAGCTTGGCGGGACGAATCACGCGGCCCTTGCTGTCGAGCGGCACGAAGCCGTGCTGCTGCCCTGAGACACCGATGCCCCGCACGCACCGGCGGTCGATCCGGGAGCCAAGTTGCTTGATGACGTTTTCCAGAGCTCTGACCCAATCCTCGGGATGCTGCTCGAGGTGACCGGCGGGAAGTCCGGCAACGAGCTGATGGGGAGCGCGCGCCTCGGCGACGACGCGGCGACGGTCGAGATCTAGGGCGATGGCCTTGGTGCTTTGCGTGCCGGAATCGATGCCGAGGTAGAGATTCATGAAAAAACGAGAGCGACCGTCGGTTAGGAAACCAACTTGCGCAACGCGGTCGAGGAAGGGGGGCGCGCCCCGGCGGAAGTGAGGAACCAGGTCTCAGTGTGGTGCAGCGTGGCGCCCGGCTTCAGCGTGACGGCGGGTCCCATGGTCTCCATCTCGACCATGAAATTCTCCGGGCCGACGTAGAACGCGAGGTTGGTGCCGAGCGGGTAGGCGGAGCCCGGTTCGTAGGCGGCGTGCTTGACGAAGAGGGTGCCACGCTCCGGATCGTGCATCGCCATGATGCCAGCGTCAGCCTTGAGCATGCGCTTGTTTTCGCGGCCCGAGGGTCGGAGCACGAACTGATCCCGCGCGGTGGAGAATTGCGGGTCTTCAAACCCCACGCCGCCATGGCCACCACCCCAGGTGCGGAAGGCGACGACGGTCGAATAGTCCCAAGCCGAACCGTCACCGAGGGGAGCCGAGTAAGTGGTGGCCGCGCGCGGGGCCGTGCAGGTGAGCGCCCAAAGTCCGCCACTCCACAGCATCGGGCCGGTGTTGCACACGAAGTGTTCGACCGTGACGCGATTGGCGACCGGCGCGCGCACGCGGAAGCCGCGCTGCAACCGGGTCGCCGCATCGACCGGCGCGGTGACGGTGAATCCCCGGCCCGCCACCTCCACGGTGCAGGCGCCGGAGTCGGCGTGATAAGTTTCCTCCGACTCGTCCGCTCCGGGCCTCGTGGTCCAGAGGCGGTGCCCACCCTGGAGATCCCATTGGCCGCGGCGGTGCTGGCCCGGCGCCCAGTGGAAAAGATTCTCGCCGTCGGGTCGGCCGAAGAAGGCGATTCGTGGACCGTTCGACGTGACTGCCACCAGCCGGAAGTCGCGCGTGCGCAATTCGACCGCGCGTTCTTTCTGAAAGGTGAGACGTCGGACGTTGGGCATGGCTCAGGTTCGGAAGATTTGCGCTGGACTGCAACTGGCGACACGGGAATCCGCGGCGCGCCAGCCCCGGCCTTTAGTCGTGGAGATAACCCAGCAGGAGATTCTCGAGATATTCTTGTTTGCCCGAACGTGGCGTGGGTTCGCCCAGTTGGGTCAGGACGAGCTTCTCGAGTGACTTGAAGGTTGCCTTGCCCGTTTCGATCTCCTTGCCGAATCCGGTGTCGAACGACGCGTAACGAGCCGAGACGAAATTCTCCAGCGTGCCCTCCGCGAGGATGCGACGGGCGAGTTTGAAGGCCAAGGCGTAGGCGTCCATGCCGCCGATGTGGGCATGAAAGAGATCCTCCGGGTCGATCGAGGGACGTCGCAGTTTGGCGTCGAAGTTGAGGCCACCCGTGCCGAGGCCGCCGGCTTTCAGGATCGAGACCATCGCCAGGGTGAGCTCGCGTACATCGGTGTTGAATTGATCAGTGTCCCAACCGAGGAGCAAATCCCCGGCGTTGGCGTCGATCGAGCCGAGCATGCCCTGCGCAGCGGCCACCTCGATTTCGTGCTGGAAGGTGTGGCCCGCCAGCGTGGCGTGGTTGGTCTCGATGTTGAACTTGAAATGCTTTTCGAGCCCGTAGGTGCGGAGGAAGGCGATGCCGCTGGCGACGTCGAAGTCGTATTGGTGCTTGGTCGGTTCCTTCGGCTTGGGCTCGATGAGGAACTGGCCCTTGAACCCGATGCTGCGGGCGTAATCCACCGCGAGGTGGAGGAAGCGGGCGAGGTGCTCCTGCTCGCGCTTCAGATCCGTGTTGAGCAGGGTCTCGTAGCCTTCGCGACCGCCCCAGAACACGTAGTTCTCGCCGCCGAGTTCCTTCGTCACCTCGAGGGCCTTCTTCACCTGCGCCGCCGCGTAGGCAAAGACGTGGGCGTCGGGATTGGTCGCCGCGCCGCACATGTAGCGCGGGTGCGAGAAAAGATTCGCCGTGCCCCAGAGCAGTTTCACGCCGCTGCTTTGCTGGAGCTGCTTGGCGTGGGCGACGATCTGGTCGAGAAACTTGTTCGACTCGGCGAGCGTGCGTCCTTCCGGCGCGATGTCGCGATCGTGGAAGCACCAGAAGGGGGCCTC
>JAUXOH010000227.1 GCA_030682505.1 Candidatus Didemnitutus sp.
CGGGGATTCGGCCAGCGCCAGCAGATCGGTCGCGCTGAGTCCAAAGGCGCGCGCCAAACGATAAATCGTATCGAGTGCGGCGGATTGTTGATTGCGCTCCAGTTTGGAAATGACCGCCACGGAAACTCCCGAAGCCGCCGAAAGATCGGCCAAGGTCATCTCCCGCTGCTCGCGAAGGCTGCGCAGGACCGTGAAATTGAATTGGACGGGGGCTTCGGCCATTTTCGTAAACGATAAAAAATAGGCACAAAAGAGAGGTCAACGAAAAACTTGAACCGCGTGCGGATGCACGGTCGTTTAGGACGCGGTGGGCACGAATTCAGACCGCAAGAGAGAGCTGGGGCGAAGAACGCAGATCCAGGCGGTGCATTTCTCGGCGCGCACCTAGCGGGTGCTTCGGCCTCCAAAGCGGTCCCGGCCGGGGTGCCGTCTATCTTCTCGAAAGTGGAAGTGCGGGCGGACTCGAACTTACGCAAAAGCCGGAAGACAAATAAGTCAGCGACTCTCAAGCCCACTCGCGCAGCCGATGATTCTCGGCAAAGACAGAAAGAGAAAGATTATGGCTGCTTGCGAATTTTGCCCGCCCAACGGTTGCTGACGTTTAAGGTTTCATTAGCGTGAAACCAAGGGCGCGGGAGGAGCTTTCGTTGGGCTGGCAGCGTGGGACGGCGAGATTTTGCAGCAGCCCGTCAAGGGCTTGGGCGACGAAAGCGGGGTCGGGGCTAGGATCACTTCGTCACGTAAAATGGATTGGGGAGCTTGAACTCCCTTTCGGAAAAACCACCGGCGAAGTCGCCTGTTTGGTCGCCAATGTTCAAGATGATGACGGCACCACGCTCGGTCATCTCGCGCTGGATGAGCGCCTTGAATTCACTCGTTGGGCCGCGTTCGTCGTCAGGTTTGAGCCACAGCTCAAATCCGCATCCCAATCCGATCGCACCCAAGTTCCTCAGCGTAGCCGCGCGCTGCCGTTCGCGCCGTCCGGTAAGCAGCACGATTCGGACACCGGCCGCGCGTGCGGCGAAGAGGAGGTCAGCGACTGGTTGAATTGGCGGTGCGTTCCCACCGGCTTCCCATTCCGTCCAAGGCGCGGTGCTGCTATCAAAGTCCGATTGCTCCAACAGCGGAAGATTCGAAAGGAGTGTTTCGTCGAGATCGAATACCGCCACCAGCCGTTCATCGCCCGAAGATACGCGTTTGTTCATCCATGCCGTCGCCTCACCCGCGATGCGGCGGATCTCCTGCTCGTATTGGCCGGAGCGGACATAGGCGTGCAGTTCGGCCGGCGTTTGTGCAATGTCGGCGGGGACCGTGTTTGCACTGGCGCAGGCCCCAAGCCACAAGGCAAGGGTGAGCGAGGTGCGTCGCATATGCGTCCGGGTTATCAGGCAGGCGGGGGACACGATGCTCATGTGGGCGTGATGCGCGCTGCGAGGCTGGTTGGAGAATGATCAGTAAACGAGATTGTAGAATTTGCCACTGACCTTGTTCGAGTCTTGAGGGATGTCACGGATCAGGAGAAAGGCGATCAGGTCTTCCTTTGGGTCGACCGTGTAAAAGGCGTGCAGTCGCCCAGTCGGTCGGGAGAAAAACCGGTGGCGGCGGTCTCGCTGCGCGTCAGTGCCGATGCCGCGGCGAACGCAGCGGCCGACAGGCCGGTGGCCATTGCGAGGGCGAAGACAAGGGTTATCTGCGATCGGAGCGGCCGGATCATTTCTGAGTTGGATCAAACACAACCCCGTCCGCGATCAGGCGGGTGTAGGCGGATTCGTCCACACCGATTTCGGCGAGCAGCGGGCGGTTGTGTTCACCCAACTGGGGGGCCGGAGTGCGGATCGAGCCGGGCGTGCCCAGAAGACGCGGGACGACATGATGCATCGGGAGCTGACCGATGTCTGCGTCGGGATAGTCGGCGATGATCTCCCTTTCGATGAAGTGCCGATCGGCGAGGATTTGTGAGACATCGTAGATCGGGCCGACCGTGACTTCGGCCTTTTCAAAAAAAGCAAGGTTCTCCGCCTGAGTCTGTCCGGCGATGAAGCCCCCGACAATGACGTCGAGTTCGGTGGCGTGTTTCACGCGGCCAGCGTTGGTTCGAAAACGCGGGTCGTCGATCAGGTCGGCGCGGCCGATGGCGCGGAACAGTCGGTCGGCCATTTTTTGCGTCGAGCCCGAGAGGGCGACGTAACTGCCATCCTTGCAGCGATAGGTGTTACGCGGCGCGGAATTGGTCGAGCGGCTACCCGTGCGGGGCTTGACCTGGCCGGTGAGACGGTAGTTGGCTGCCTGCGGGCTGAGGATTGCGAAAAGTGGATCGAGCAGCGGCAGGTCGATGACCTGCCCGCGACCGCCGTTGTGCTCCACCTCACGGAGCGCAATCATCACGGCAGAAGCGCCGTAGAGGCCCGCGACTCCGTCGGCCAGATACATCGGCGGCAGCACGGGCTCGCGGTCGGCAAAGCCATTGAAGGAGGCGAAGCCCGACATGCCCTCGACGATGGTGCCGAATCCGGGGCGCTTGCTGTAGGGACCGTCCTGTCCCCAGCCGGAAATGCGTGTGATGACGAGCTTGGGGTTCAAGGCGAGCAGATCAGCCGGGGCGAGGCCCATCTTTTCGAGGATACCCGGGCGAAAACTCTCGATGAGCAGTGTCGCAGTGGGCAAGAGCCGTCGGAGCAGATTGATCGCTTCGGGGCGGCGGAGGTCCAGTGCGAGGCTTTTTTTGTTGCGTGAGTAGATTTTCCAATGAGTGGAAACCCCCTTGGTTTTCCAAGCGCGGAGCGTGTCGCCCTCCGGCGGCTCCACCTTGATTACCTCCGCACCGAAGTCGCTGAGAACCTGCGTGAGGACGTTGCCTGCGAACAGACGCGAGAGGTCGAGCACCCGGACGCCATTGAGAGGGCCGGAGGCATCGGGCGCGTAGTCTCGTTGCTTGAGTGGCACGCGGGGATTCAGGGTTTGCCAGCGGCTATCTGCCGGGCGATCTCGACGATGGCACGGGCGCGCCGGATGAAGGGTGCGTCGATCATCCGCCCTTCGAGGGAGAAGACACCGGCCGTTGTGTGATCGGCAGCCTCCACGACCCGTTGGGCGAACGTGATTTCATCCTCGCTCGGGCGAAAAACGTCATTGGCGAGCGGGATCTGGCTCGGGTGGATGCAAGTTTTGCCGAGAAATCCCAGCCGTCTGGCGGTAAGAGCCTCCGCTTGGAAGCCCTCGGGGTCCTTGATGGCGCCGTAGGCAGCGTCGTAGGCCCAGATGCCAGCTTCGCCCGCGGCGAGGCGGACGGCGAGTTGGATTTGTCGGACGGCGGCAGCGTCAGTGCGATCGAGGCCGAGAGGTTCAAACAGATCGGCGAACCCGAGTTGCAATCCGGCAACACGAGAGTCGGCCGATGCGATCTCGGAGGCGAGGCGGAGGCCGCGGGGCGATTCGATGTTCGCCAAGAGTTGAATCGGGCGCGTGATCCCGCGTGCCTGTTCCAGGCGGGCGATGGCGGCGGCGACGGCCCGGATTTCGTCGGCACTTCCGACCTTCGGCAGGTTGAGAAAATCGAGCCGCGGATGGACGACTGCCGCGAGATCCGCAGCGAAGTGCGGTGTCGAAATCGCATTGACGCGGACGATGAGAATCTTGGTCGAGGTGGCAAACTCGGGGGACGCGAGCGCCGCGCCCAGCGTCTGCCGGGCAGCTTCCTTGCCCCCTTCGGCCACCGCGTCCTCCAAGTCGAAGGACAGGCTGTCCGCTTGGCCTGCAAGAGCCTTGGGAAACAGCTCGGGGCGGGAGGCGGGAACGAACAACTTGCTGCGCATGAGCGGTGTAGGGAGTGGAATCATGGGGCGTCGATTACGCAGCGAAAGCCGAGCATGCCGCTGCGGTCCTTGCAGGGGGCCATCAGCAGGTATTTGCCGTGCTGGTCGAGCTGGTAGGCCTGTGGGAAATACCAGTGGGAAGTCTGTGGTTGATAGGAACTGCCACCGCGAAGGGCGGCGGCGCGAGTGTGCTCGTCCATGAACTCATCGGTCCATTGCCAGACATTGCCGACGAGGTCCATGACACCG